>NZ_JBBKBV010000019.1:0-67290 GCF_037892815.1 Oceanobacillus sp. HCA-5259
TGACCCCCGTGTCCCAATTCTCTATTCTTTTCCTATTAAATAATCGACATTTTCCGTATAAACGTTACTTGCATTCCATAAAAGAAATTCGTCAATGCCGTTTTCATAGAGCGCGCGAATTTGTGCTTCTACTTCCGCTTTCCCGTATTGTTTTGCTGGTCCGCTGTACAACCAAGGTGCCTCAAAATCTTGAAGCCATGGCCTAGATACCGGCGGACTGTCGAGAGCACCAAGTACTTCATTTTCCACTTTAGCATATTCGGTCACAAGCCGATAAGGTTCCGTATCCGGCTTTTCAATATCGAAATAACTCGTCCAATGGCTCGGATAAATCATGGATGAAATGATATCGACATTATCCGAGATTCTTGAAAAGTTTTGTCCAATTCCTGGAGTTTCCTCCAGTGTCGCTGCGTAACCGAATATATCAACAGACACGTCAACCCCATATGTAGATAATTCTTCTCTCGCATAAGCAACAAAGTCAGTAACAGCTTCAACACGCTTCTTGATATTGTTCATATCAAGATCTTCATAATCCCCGTGCGTATAAGATAAGCTTTCATCCTTTTTTTCAAATCCTTCTGGAAAACGAACGTAATCAAACTGAATTTCTTGGAATCCGAGTTCTACAGCGAGTTTCGCAATCTCGACGTTATATTCCCAGACTTCTTTTTCAAACGGATTTACAAAGGCTTCACCGCGATTGTTCACCCATACTTTCCCATTTTCCGTAAACGAAAGATCGGGACGCTCTTTTGCTAGAACGGAATCTTTAAAAACGACAATTCTTGCAATCGGATAAATTTCATTTTCTTCGAGAACTTTCATCATCGCTTCTGGATCGGAAATATAGTTCTCTGCGATATCTGCATAAGGAGAATCTTCATCAGGCTTGAATGTTAAATTACCATGGTCTTCTTTTATATCAATAACCATCGCATTTAAATCTGTTGTTTCCACAAGATTAAGAAGATCTTCAAACTTGCTGCCGCCAGCTGAATTACCTGTTACGTAAATCCCCCGAACGGCATCCGGATATTCAAAATGAAATCCCGAATCAAAGGCAAATCGCTTCATTCGCTTTTCTACATCATACAATTCAATACTCGTCTCTCTTTCCGCATGCTTGCTAACAGCCACCGATTCTTCTGTTTCTGCGTATACGCCAGCAGGTAAAATAATCCCTAACAGGATTATTCCTGTAAAAATTTTAAGCCAATTTTGTATGTTCCCCATTACCTATCAATCTCCTAACCTGCTAATCTCTCACCCTAGTATATCGGAAAAACTTGTGTAGTTGAATGGTAAAAACAACTTAATTTTCAAAAGTTGTCGAGTGCTGTCGTACCCACTCCTCCCCTCATTTTGCTTAGTCGCCTTTGTTTGAATCTCTTAGAACGGAACGAATAATATGAATAGAATCCCATTCACCGCGAGACAAATAAGTAATCGGATACTTCTTCTTAAACAATTCCTTTTGAATTTCTTTCTCACGATAGCCTTGCGCATTCATCTCCAAAATCTTCGCTTCCAATTCTTCTAAATACTGCAACTTTCTCCCGAGCATCATCCGGCCATTATTTACATACCCGGCATGACAGCAAAATATTTCCTCAAAGTCCAGCTTGAGTACATGCTTAATCGAATCGATGATCGTCGGAACACTCTCATTTGCAAGTATCAATTTTGTCACTGGGGTGACAAATAAATCCCCTGAGAATAACTGGCCAGTCTCCCTGTTCAAGAAGGAAAGATGATCTTCCGCATGACCAGGTGTTTCGATTACATCCCATGTTGCAGTTCGTGATGAAAATGTTTCCCCGATCGGTTCAGCGTGGAATGGCTCCCTTTTCCCCCAGAAGAATTTCCGGTAGAATGGATAATCTGCGTTTCTCGCACATTGCTGTATACCTGATTCATTCATAAAAACAGGCAGATTATATTCTTTTTGCAAATAAGCGGCACCCCCGACATGATCTTCATGGGAATGAGTCAGCATCACTTTCTCGGCATTGGACTTTTCAAAAAACGGCTGAAAAGCACGCAGCAATCTTGGCGACCCCGTATCAATTAAAATACCATCTAACGCAAAACTATAAACATTTAATTTTATTTTTCCGAGAGCTACAATTCCTTCGATAAATTGAACCTCGCCCACAGCTCCCACGTTTTTTTCTATTTGGATGAACATGAAATCTCCCCTATATTTTTATTATCTTAAATTTACCATAAATTGAATGGCTGTTCATTTTTTTATTTCTAAATGACAGATTAGTTCGATTTGAGTTATAATTATCGGGACAGCTCTAAAAAAAAGACAAGAAAGGAATATGAGACATGAAAGCCATTGTACTTCCTCTAAAACCAAAAGAATTATTGCTCCTCGAATCGTTAAGTAAGCGAAAAAAGTTATCTGCTGAAGAAAACAGATATTTTCTTAATCTAAAAAAAGGCCATGAAGGTGAACTTTTATTCACCGACCTCGCGTCAAAAACGGAAGGTGATCGTCTTGTTTTAAATAATCTATTGATTGAGCATAACCAAACAACATTTCAAATTGATTGTTTAATTTTAACCGAGACTAGAATTTTCTTGTATGAAGTGAAAAACTTTGAAGGTGATTTTTACCTTGAAGGAGATAAATTTTATAAAAAACCTCGACGCGAATTGAACAACCCATTGCTTCAACTCAATAGAACAGCATCCCTTCTCCGGCAACTGCTCCTCAGCCTCGGCTTGAACACTCCAATTGAAGCTAACGTTGTATTTACCCATCCAGCATTCACTCTCTATCAAGCTCCACTCGACAGTCCAATTATTTTCCCAAATCAAATAACTAATCATTTAAGAATGATAAACAATCAGGCGACAAAATTAACTAATAAATCGGAAAGCATTGCTGCCAAATTATTGCAGCTCAACAAAACAGAATCTCCCCATCAAAGATTACCTTCTTTTCGTTATGAAGAATTACAAAAGGGAATTATTTGCCCAGCTTGTAGGATGTTATCTATGGTCTCGGGAAGGGGAGTTTGTAAATGTGAGTCATGTGGGCACAAGGAATCCGTTGCAACAACAGTCTTGCATCAAGTAGAGGAGTTTCAGCTACTGTTTCCTGAAAGAAAGCTTACCACGAGGGAAATTTATAAGTGGTGTGGGGAAGTTTTATCCAAAAAGGTGATCTGGAGAATATTATCTAACAACTTTAAATCTGTCGGAGAGTATAAAAGCAGATACTATAAGTGACTAGGATCACTAATCACATCATGAACTGACAGGTTGGAGATATTTATTTGACTAGTGGGGATAGACGAGCGTGCTGATGGGAGAATAAAGCACGGATGTTTTCCCTTTGGAGTAAGGCGAGCACGCTTATGGGAAAATAAATACCCGTTGTTTTACCTTTAGAACAAGACGAGCGTGCTGGTGGGAGAATAAAGCTCGGTTGTTTTCCCTTTGGAGTAAGGCAAACATGCTTATGGGAAAATAAATACCCGTTGTTTTACCTTTAGAACAAGAGGAGCGTGCTGGTGGGAGAATAAAGCACGGATGTTTTCCCTTTGGAGTAAGGCAAGCACGCTTATGGGAAAATAAACGCCCGTTATTTTCCCTTTAGAGCAAGATGAACGTGCTGATGGGAGAATAAAGCTCGGTTGTTTTCCCTTTGGAATAAGGCGAGCATGCTTATGGGAAAATAAACGCCCGTTGTTTTCCCTTTAGAGCAAGATGAACGTGCCGAGCGGAAAATAAAGCTCGATTGTTTTCCCTTTGGAATAAGGCGAGCATGCTTATGGGAAAATAAATGCCCGTTGTTTTCCCTTTGGAATAAGGCGAGCGTGCTGGTGGGAGAATAAAGCTCGGTTATTTTCCCTTTGGAATAAGGCAAGCATGCTTATGGGAAAATAAACGCCCGTTGTTTTCCCTTTAGAGCAAGATGAACGTGCTGATGGGAGAATAAAGCTCGGTTATTTTCCCTTTGGAATAAGGCGAGCATGCTTATGGGAAAATAAATGCTCGTTATTTTCCCTTTAGAGCAAGATGAACGTGCTGAGCGGAAAATAAAGCTCAAGTGTTTTCCCTTTGGAATAAGGCGAGCTACTTATGGGAAAATAAATGCCAATTATTTTCCCATTAAAACAAAATGGGCGCGTTATTGGAGAGTGCCCGCCCCACCCTTTCTCCACGACCGCTAGCGTCACTTCACAAATCTCTTTCTTCTCCCCCTTGCCTTGCATTCCCCTCAAAAACTCTATATAATAAATTAAAATAAATATTTCAAGCAATGACGGAGATATAGTACAATTGCCCGCTGAATGATAGAGAGCTTGTGGTTGGTGGAAACAAGTATCAAGGCAAATTGGAATTGGGCTTCTGAGCTTATATTAACATTTGAGTGATCCTGTAAAAGCAGGATAATAAGGGTGGCACCACGGTTCATTCGTCCCTTCCATAGGGATGCGAATGGGCTTTTTTTATGGACAATTTAAAGGAGTGTTTCGTATGCAAACGATTTTTTCAGGAATTCAGCCGAGTGGGACATTGACACTTGGAAATTATTTAGGAGCGATCCGCCAGTTCGTGGAGCTTCAAGACGAATATCAATGTTACTTCTGCATTGTAGATGAACATGCTATTACTGTGCCGCAAGATCGCTTGGAATTAAGGAAAAATATCCGTTCGCTTGCAGCGCTGTATTTGGCTTCTGGGCTTGATCCTAAGAAAGCGACATTATTTATCCAATCGGAGGTTCCAGCACACACACAGCTCGGCTGGATGCTGCAATCGATCAGTTATGTCGGTGAATTGGAGCGAATGACCCAGTATAAAGATAAATCGACAGGAAAGGAAGCTGTGTCCTCAGCATTACTTACCTATCCTGCGCTCATGGCGGCAGATATTCTGCTGTATCAGGCGAATCTTGTACCTGTTGGCGATGACCAGAAGCAGCATATGGAATTGACGCGGGACCTTGCACAGCGATTCAATAATCGTTTCAATGATATCTTTACCATCCCGGAGATCCGTATCCCGGAGGTCGGAGCGCGTATCATGTCGCTACAGGAGCCGACAAAGAAAATGAGTAAATCGGACGAAAATCAAAGAGGATTTATTTCCATGCTTGACGAGCCGAAACAAATTGAGAAGAAAATCAAGAGTGCAGTGACTGACTCTGAAGGAATTGTCAAATATGATAAAGAGAACAAACCCGGCGTTTCCAACCTGTTAACAATCTATTCGAGCTGTACTGGTGAATCGATTGAGGAGTTGGAGAAGAAATATGAAGGGAAAGGTTATGGGGATTTCAAACAAGGTGTGGCTGACGCTGTGGTTAATCTTCTTGAGCCTATCCAAGAAAGATACAAAGCGTTAATCGACTCTCCTGAGCTTGATACGATTCTTGACGAGGGAGCAGATCGTGCCTCCGCAATCGCCAATAAAACTGTGGCCAAAGCGAAGAAAGCAATGGGCTTGGGACGTGTGAAAAAATAAATAATAATACCGATTCACTTTCCAGTGGTGAATCGGTATGTTTTTCAAGATTTTGATGTGTCTTGTGCATATTCCTTTTCCAAGTCCCACAGTTTTTCTAAAAATGGCTGACCGCGGACAATCTTTTCACAGAATTCTTCATGATTTTTGCTAAATCCTTCCTTAATACCGGAATAGAGCTTTTCCCACGCTGCATCAGCGTTTAGAAATTTCACTGTCGGGTAAAGCTTCGGGTCCCATTCAGTCAACCAGTATCTCAACTCTTCCAGATTTCCGGAACTTTTCAGTTGATCAAGGGCTATCATAAGGATATGTTTAATCTCTCGCTCCCGCCGCGTTAAGCCAAATACTTGTTCAGGTGACATCGATAAAATATGATACTCTTTCTTGTAATTTCTCTTTTTAAAACCGTAATTCTGAGCTTTTGCAGATTTGATCATATCATAGACGAGCTGCTCCTGCCTTGGAATAAGCCGGCTTTTTCGAACAGGAATGGTATAACCAATCGTATCAAATGCGAGGGTCTCCACCCCGTTCGTAATGACACAAGCATATTCGATAGCTTTCCGGTTCTGGCCTTTCCGGTTGTATGAACGTTTATAAATTGTATCTAATAGGCTCTCCGGAATCTCTTGCAAATCATTCTCAATATACTCAAATAGATCATTCTTTATGTATAACAAAGGTGTCTGGTCCAATAATTCGATCTTATCTTCCTTCCTCCACTCATGGTAACGGGCAACTTGATAACCGTTCTCTTCACTTTCAAACCAATTTACCCAAACATCATGTAAATATAGCATTTCACCCTCACCTCTTTGGAAAATTAATCTAGAATCATTATGACCAATAAAGAATGAATTTATTCTCATCCGCTCGTAACGGTTTAGGAATTATTCGGGTAGCGATACAGAACAAGCAGCATAATGACGATACCAATAGGGAAAAAATAGCATTCTATTCGCAGTGTAATAAATTGCAGAAATTCTAACCAGGATACCCCGGCAGGAAGCAAATTAAGATAACCAATGAACGTGACTCCGCCAGTGACCGTTAAGCCAAAACCGATTAGAAACCAAAATATATAGAACATGAAAACACCACCCATATGGACCAGTCAATCGTCCCGCTTCTTGTTACATCGTATGCTTGTCCCGTGTTTTTAATGCTTGGTCTCAATAAAGGTAAACAAAAAGAAGCAGACCGCAAAAGGATCAGCTTCTTCATTTATTAAGCCTCGTATTTTTTAAATACTAATGACACATTATGCCCGCCAAATCCAAGCGAATTACTTACAACGACGTTTACATCTTGTTTTCTCGCTTCATTCGGTACATAGTCAAGATCGCATTCCTCATCTGGTGTCTCATAGTTGATGGTTGGAGGTACAATCCCTTCCTGAATTGCTTTTAAGGAAATGACAGACTCAATCCCGCCAGCAGCTCCCAGCAAGTGTCCCGTCATCGATTTTGTCGAAGAAACGGTAAGATTATACGCATGATCGCCAAATACTGCTTTAATTGCAGTCGTTTCATATTTATCATTTAAATCTGTACTTGTTCCATGCGCATTAATATAATCGACTTCATTCGGCGAAATCCCGGCAGCATCAATTGCCATTTGCATTGCGCGGGCCGCTCCTTCCCCGTTCTCTGCAGGGGCGGTAATATGATATGCATCCCCTGTTGCACCATAACCGACAATCTCCCCGTAAATAGTCGCATCACGTTCCAAAGCGGATTCCAATGTTTCAAGAATTAAGATTCCCGCACCTTCCCCCATTACAAACCCATCGCGGTTTTTATCGAATGGGCGACTTGCGGTTTTCGGATCCGGGTTCGTTGATAAAGCTTTCGCGGAAGAAAAACCGGCAAATGCCATGTTGGAAATCGGTGCTTCCGTCCCACCTGCGATAATATAATCAACGTCACCGCGTTTGACCGCATGATATGCATCACCTATCGAACTTGCTCCAGAGGCACAAGCAGTTACGGTACAAGAGTTAATTCCTTTTGCACCCAACTGAATGGAGACTTGTCCTGCCGCCATATCAGGGATCATCATTGGCACAAAAAATGGGCTGACCCGGCGTGGGCCTTTTTCAATCAACTTCAAATGCTGATCTTCCCATGTTTTCATCCCGCCAATTCCAGAACCAATCCAGACACCTACCCGGTGTGCATTACTATCATCAATGACAAGCTTTGCATCTTCTACAGCCATTTTCGCAGCTGCCACCGCATATTGTGTAAATGGGTCCATACGACGGACCTCTTTCTTCTCCACATAATCTTCCGGTGTAAAGCCCTTCACCTCAGCGGCAACTTTCGCTGAATATTGCTCCACATCAACACGAGTTGCAATATCGATTCCAGATTTTCCATTTTTAATGCTGTCCCACATTGCTGTAACATCATTACCGACCGGAGTTACTGCACCTAGGCCAGTTACTACTACTCTTCTTTCATCCATTGTTCTGCTCCTTTCCAATCTAATCAGACTCCCCAGCGGATTGCCGCAGCTCCCCATGCTAACCCGCCTCCAAATCCGACTAATACGATTAAATCATTATCTTTGATATTACCATTCTTTACAGACTCAGATAAAGCCATAGGTATAGACGCGGAAGAATTATTTCCATATTTCGTTATCGTTTTGGCCATTTTATCTGAAGCCATACCGAGACGTTCTCTTGCTGCATCCATGATACGAATATTCGCCTGATGCGGAACGAGGTAATCCACATCTTCCTTCTGAAGGCCAATCTTTTCTACAACATTTACCGTTGATTCCGGCATCTGACGGACAGCGAATTTAAATACCTCTCGCCCATTCATTTCCATAAATCCTTCTTTATTTTGTAATAAATCTTTCCCGCCAGAACCTTTCGAACCTAATTCAAAAGAAAGGACTCCTTTCCCTTCTCCAACTTCACCAACAACAATGGCACCTGCACCATCACCCAGGAGAACACAAGTTGAACGATCTTCCCAGTCAATAATTTTAGAAAGCTTATCCGCTCCGACAACAAGCACGTTTTTATACGCACCTGCTTTGACAAACTGTGTAGCTGTTACAAGGCCATATACAAACCCGGCACATGCGGCTCCGAGATCTAGTGCCGCCGCATTTGTTGCACCGAGCCGATCTTGAATCATACAGGAAACCGATGGAAATGGTGTATCTGGCGTCACCGTTGCAACTAGGATTAAATCAATTTCTTCTGGAGAAATATTTGCTTCCTTAAGCGCCTCCTTTGCAGCGTGATAAGCCATATCGGATGTGTCGATTTCATCTTCTGCAAATCTTCTTTCCTCAATTCCAGTTCGCGTGCGGATCCATTCATCTGTTGTGTCTACAATCTTTTCCATGTCTTTATTCGTCATGACCTTTGTCGGTACATAATGGCCAGTTCCCAAGATACCTACATTCATTTTAACATCTCCTTCATACTTCCTCCCGAGGTTTAACTAATACTAACAATCTATTTTGCATCGCTTCTGTTAAAAGAAATCTATACGAGTAAATATTATGACTTGGTACTAATTTTAAAGCAAAAAATCCCTCCTGACAAGAGGGAGATTCTAACATGCTCCTTAGTTCTCAATGGGCAGCAAGTTCGTTTTCTTATATTCTTCTATCGCTTCTGTGATTTTTTTCTCAAAATTACTGTTTATCTTCTCATTGAACATGCCTAATGTGATGTAATCATCATGAAAATCATAAGAACGGATTCCGCCCATCAATGCTTCTTCATTAAAATCCTCAGCTGCATTCAGATAAACAGCTTCGACATGCTGAATCATGCTCGTAAGTACATGTTCCGGCGCCAACTCATGCTGATCTGCAACATAACCAATCGAATAAATATCATCTTTTGCCGCCGCTTCAATTACTGCCTTGCTATACGCATTTCCGACTGGAACTATAACATCCGTCCCTGCTGCTACAAATTCATTATAAATGATCATCGCCTGTTCTTTGTCATCCCAATCATTGACGAAATCAATATGAACTTCCGCTTTCGGGTTCTGATACTTTACCCCTTCATAAAAACCCTCCAGTTCAGCTTGCCAACTAAAGACAGCAATCACACCAATTTCATCAGTCTCTGTCATTTCACCAGCAACCATTCCACCAAAGAAACCCATCGCATGGGAATCGAAATTTAAGCTTGTAACTTTCGGATTATACAAGTCCCCGTTCATATAGATGAATTGTACTTCCGGATACGTTTTCGTTAGATCGACAAAGTGGTGTCCATAACTATTTCCATGCCCAATAATCAGATTGACACCTTCTTGGACAAATTCATCAACAGCTTGAAGAACGTCATTTTCTTTACTAGTATTTTCCTTATAAAAGACATCGATATTGAATTCCCGCTCAATCGCAAGTAAGCCTTCGTATCCCTTCTCATTCCAAGCATTTCCTGCAATTTCCGATTCAAACAGCATTCCTGCATTTTGCAAATTATTATCATCTGAAAAATAATTACAGCCAGGCAGTATCATAATCATTATTATAATGGTGACTATCAGTTGTTTTTTCATACTGCCCCTCCTGGTTATATGTTATTCAAGTCTATCTTCCACGATAGGATAAAGAGTTTGGAACTTATGAAAATGTTCCTTTACTTGATTTAAATTTTTTTCTATAGCAATATTTTCATCTACTAGGAAAGTTTTTTCAAGTTTTTTCCCTTTTAAACTTTGATTTCGTGCAGATCTCACAAAAAATACTTGACCTGCTGGTGGACTTTCCAACAACTTGAGCAATAATTCAAGAAAATCTTTAATATACACGCCTTCATCGAGAAACTCTTGAGAAGAAAAACGGATGCGATTTCCTCCAATGTAACATGCTTCTTTTGTCATCGGCATCCATTCACCAAATAAATAAGGGATGTGGATTGCTATTGTATCTGTAGAATGGGGTTTTTTTCCATTGATTTGAATAAGTTGATCATAATTGCATTCGACTCGTTCAGGTATCTCTCCCACACAGATCGCAAGCGGAATAGTTATTTCAGCTCTCCTTGTGATTAATTCAAAGTTACTGTTTCTTAAGAAAAAATCTATTAGATGATTATTGAATGCCTCCCCCTCTATTCCCTTTACTTTATACCCTTCCTGCAATAGTCGATTGGCAATATGATAGCCAATCCAGTGTGAAACATTGAAAACAAGGACTTCCATCGTGCTTGTTTCCCCCTTTTTAAAACATAAGAAGCTTTAAAACAAAAATACTGTGATAACTTAGGTATCCAGGACTAGCCACGTCCGGCTCCAGCGCCCAGCAACTAGCAAACTTCACACTCCTCCAATCGATAAGTCAACATCAACTCACTATCGTTCGTTGTGTTTCCTTTATCTCATTCCGTAAAGGGGAAGTTCGATTAAGTTCACTCCGTCCTGGGGCAACATCGAACTACCTCCCGTCCTGGGAGGCACAGTTTGTACGTTGCTACGACGCACAGGATGTGCTAGTACAAACGCTCTTCGGTGGGACGAGTAATCGCAGTCCCAGGCGTTGCGAAGACGATCGCGTTTTTAGCCTATAAGGGCGCTTGCGCCTTTGTTCTAACAAGTGTAGAGTCAATCTTCCTTTTCATTAGTATATGTCAGGATTAAGGCTTTTATTTTTTTTCGTTCTTTGTTAAACTATAGAAGGATATTATTTAAGTAGCATTCAATCTTTTTACATATGAAATTTTTGAAATGCGGGGTGTAGAATATGCGTTACATCTTCACGATTATTTGGTCACTGCTAATTAGTGCGGCTGTTACATACGTGCTAACAAGTATGGCTGGTGAACCATTCATCTTATCTGAAGCGGTCATTTTGGCAGTGATTTTTATGATTGTCACTTTCTTGATGGGCGACGTAATATTAAAAGAGAAGAAAAATTAACAAATAACAAACCCTTGCCGCCAAGGAAAGTGGCAAGGGGTTGTTATTTGTATTAATACCACGCAAGTAAGCCAAGTGTTGCAAGGGCTGCGAGTGGAAGAATCACCCGGCTGAACCGTCTTGGAGGAACATACCCAAATCCTGGTCCATACCAGCCATATGGTCCAAATTGCCGGTAATCATGCCCTTCATCATGAGGGGCTGCTGCCATTTGTGTCTGTGCATCGATAGGAACGGCCATATATACATATTCATCATCTAAGCCAGTGATGATGCCATCAATACGAGCCCCTTCTATCGTTTCAATAAGCACATAAGAATGCATATGTTTTTTACATTGTTCATACATTTTTTTAGAATCATGTTTCATTGTCACATCAATCAACCCTCCTCACCAATTAGACTATTCACCTAGTTAAAAATAGGAACTTGTCTATTTGAGGATGGATTCGATGTATTGAAGGGGAGAATAGGATGGATTTCATTCAAGATTTAATTGTTATTATTCAGTATTTCATTCTTGGACTTGTACAAGGGGTTACCGAACCGATTCCAATTTCTTCAAGCGGACATTTGATTATTTTCCGCGAGCTCTTTGGGATTGAGGCAAAAGGACTTTCATTTGAGATTTTCGTAAACTTCGCTTCATTACTCGCTGTTTTATTAATTTACAAGGAGGACATCATCCGACTAATCAAAAATACGTACCTATTTCTATTTAAAAGAGATAAAACGGCAAGAAGTGACTTTATGTTTGTCGTTTATCTCGTAATTGCAACTATTCCGGTTGGTGTGGTCGGTGTATTATTTGGCGATTATCTTGGAGAAGTGTTGAGCGGGACAAATGTAGTTGGTGTTACTTTATTAATTACAGCAGTAGCTATTTGGTTCATCCGTAATCTTCGCGGGAGACGACTTGAGGGCGATTTAACGATGAAAGATGCTGTAATTGTCGGTCTTGCCCAAGCAGTTGCCGTTACACCGGGAATCAGCCGTTCTGGTGCAAGTATTGTTTCCGCGATGCTTGTCGGGATGAGACAGGATACCGCACTACGCTTTGCATTCTTACTTTATATTCCGGTCAGTTTAGGGACAACCATTCTGGAAGTTCCGTCATTGGTTGCAAGTCCGGAGTTCCAAGCGCTACTCATTCCGAATATCATTGCCTTTGTTACTTCTTTTGTTGCGACTTACTTTGCATTGAAGTGGTTTATGAATATTATGGCACATGGTAATCTGAAATACTTCTCCTATTACTGTGTCGTTGTTGGATTGCTTGTAATCTTTTTCTTATAACCTAACTCTCAAATGACTGTTGAGTTATCATTTTAAAAAGCAGCTCCGTCTTGGTAGCTGCTTTCTTTATGTTTCATGTTAGATTAATCCGGGATGCCCAGTGCTATTTTAGCATAGCGGGACATTTTGTCTTTGCCCCATGGCGGATCCCATACGATATTTGTTTTCGTCTCTTTAACTTCCGGAAGATCGGCTAAGGCAAATCTAATGTCCTGTTCAATATGACCGGCAAGCGGGCACCCCATCGTTGTTAGGGTCATCGTAACCGTACATAAACCTTCTTCATCAAGATCAACATCGTAAACTAAACCGAGGTTAACAATATCTATACCTAATTCAGGGTCAATCACATTTTCCAGTGCTCCCATTAGATACTCTTTTGTCGCTTCATCCATTTTACGAACCTCCTTTTTCCCTTCTTTTCTTTATTAAACCATAATTCCAGTAAAATATTAAGTATTTGAATCCGTATAAACTGTTACAGATTCGCACGGAACCATTTTACTAATTCTAGGATAGCACGCCTGCTTACTTTATGTCCGGCATTTGCCTCTTTGATAAACTGGATATCTTCTTCATTCTCATACTGCTTTTTTACTTCATCGTAAAATGTATACGAGTGATCAAATGGAACAACTGTATCCTGCCCGCCGTGCCAGAACAATATTGGCCGCCCGTTTAACTTGTCCGGTTGAAGGGATAAATCACATCTCTCCAGTTGATCGTACAATGCTTCAATTTGTTCGTCGGTTACTGGCAAGGCTCCCTCTTTTTTGAAGCTTTCGACGAGTGTTTTCGCAAATGTTGTAATGCGTGGGGAACCCATCAAGATAACGGCTGACTTGATCCAGTCATATTGAGTTAATGCTGCTGATGTTGTAATTCCCCCCATACTCGTTCCCGCTACACCAACTCTATCATCCAAAATCAAGCCTTCTGCATCCAGCGCCTTTTTGATTTGTTCCAACTCTTGTACATTTTTAAGTACAATATCCCAGAAAGATATTTGTCGTTTCCGTTCGGATGTATTGATTTCCCTTTCTCCATGAAGTTCGCTATCAGGAAGTATGACACGGTAACCTTTTTCAGCAAGTAAGAAGGCTATCGGGAGATTATGTTCCTTTGCACTTGTAAAGCCATGGAAAAAGATGACAGTCGGTAATGCTTTATCCTTATCTTTGGTTTCTACAACGATTAAACTCGGTATATTTCCTATTTTTTCTTTCACTATTCCAATCATCACTTTTCACCTCACTCCTATGTTACCGATATTTAAACTCGTCCGCCAGTCTGAAACCTGCTAAAGTGAAACTTCATTCAGTAGGGGTCCTTATCTCCCCACTGAATGTTAGTTGAACAGAATCAGGGATTTACGAACTGTATATCCCTTACCTTCACCTGTTGGGCTTCCCTCATGTTTAGAAGTGGGAGTGTTACAGTCCGTTAATGCGTGATAAACTGACTGCTGTTAAAATAAATTTACTTTACTTACAGGCCTTTCTCTTATAGACTTAGTTACAAGATGAGGTGATTGAAAAATTATGAAAAAACATATGATTGCGCTCGATTTAGACGGGACATTACTGACAGATGATAAGAAGATTAGTGAACGAACGAAACAAGTGCTTTTCAAAGCAAAAGAAGAGGGACATATAGTAGTTATCTCGACTGGAAGACCACACCGGGCCAGTATTAATTATTATTATGAGCTTGGATTAGATACACCAATGGTAAACTTCAACGGGGCTCTTATCCACCATCCGCAAAACAGAAACTGGGATGCATTACATAACCCGATGCCAATCCGGACAGCACATAAGATTATTGAAGCTTGCTATGACTTACGTGTCAATAATATCTTAGCTGAAGTGCTGGATGATGTGTATATCGACTCCTTCGACAGCAAACTGATTGGCTTCTTTGATGAAATTGAAGATGAAGCCCCTTATGTAATTGGAAACTTAAAGCAAAAACTTGAGGAAGATCCTACATCGATCCTCGTTTATCCAGAGGAAGAACAAGTGCAGCAATTGAGAAGCCACCTTGACGACTACCATGCTGAAGTGATTGAGCACCGTAAATGGGGTGCGCCGTGGAACGTCATTGAAATCATTAAAAAAGGGATGAATAAAGCAGTTGGTCTTAAAAAAATCGCACATTACTTCGATATTCCGCAAGACCAGATTATAGCATTCGGGGACGAGGACAATGATTTGGAAATGATTGATTATGCTGGTGTCGGTGTTGCTATGGGAAATGCAATTGATGAGCTGAAATCACTCGCCAAACATGTCACTGCAACAAACGAAGAAGATGGCATCGGAGCATTTTTAGAGGAGTATTTAAAATTAAAAGTGAACACACCAAATTAAAACGAGCGTATGCATAGCAATAATAAAAGGGGTCATACTAAAAGGGAAACGTGAATAGCGTTTCCCTTTTTACTTGCGAAAAAACGAGGAGGATATTAGATGGAACAACAATCACTATTCCAGCAAGCTAGACAACGAGTAATGGATATGATGAATATGGGTGAAAATGTGACCGAAGCAGACAAGGAAGCAGTTCAACACGCAATCCAAGCAGCTTACCAGGAAGCAACGCCCGAAGAACAAAAAGAGCTGCAGCAACTGGAACAGCAATTAACAAATAACGAGCAGCTATAAATAGTAACGAGGCTGGGGCTTACGGATTGTATATCCTGCACTTAACATTTGGTTCTCCCTCATGTTTAGTAGTGGGGGTATTACAGACCGTTAATACGTGATAAACTTTCGAATCAGTTCAACTAAACATTAAGTGAAGAAGGAACACCAACTCATAATGCGTGTTTTAACGCCCACTGCCTCGGCACACCCTGAGCATCGACCCCTACCACAGTATGAAGTTTTACTTTATAATTTCCTCTTTATCTGCTACTATATGAGTAAGTATGAACAAAAGAGGAGTGTGTAGGATGGCAATTCGTATGGAGGGTACTCCAAACCCAAACGCGATGAAATTCACATCTGATAAAGTGATTTTTGAAGGTACAAAAAGCTATTCGCTCATGCCAGGAGATACGAGTGAGTATGATATTCTAAATGAATTAATGACTATTGAGGGTGTAGATAACGTTTTCGGCTATCAGAACTTTATTACTGTCAATAAACACTTTGATGTAGAGTGGGAGCAACTATCCCCGCGCGTTATTGAAATGATCGAGAAACACGGCTATTAATACATAGAAAAAAGGAACTTCTTATTGATGGAAGTTCCTTTTGTTCTCTTATTCAGTGATATCAATCGGGATAAAATTCGGTTGGAGCACTTCACCGTCTGGAGATTTACCATATAACGTTAAGATCGGTGTTTCTTCCTTTTCAAAAGAAGATGCTGGAATCTCCTCAGTAATTTCAAAACTTTGCCAAACTCCCGGTTCTCCTTCTAATTCGTAAACTGTTTCCGGGTGCAATTCCTCTTCCCCTTGCTCTAGGTGATAATAGAATTGCTCATTCTCAGCTCGCACTTCACCAGTTAAGGTATAAGTATTAGCTTCCGTCTGCAAGTCCAATCCCCGAAAAACAACGGTATACTGTGCTTCCTTGTTATCCGGTGATTTTGCTTGCTCGTTTGGTTCACTATCATTTCCACATCCGACAAGGATAAATAAGCATAAAAATGCAACTAAGTATTTCTTCACACTACCTAATCCTTTCTAAAATAGCCATAGACTGCGGTTGTTTCCACTACGTTTGTGAATGCATCCGGGTCTACTTCTTTAATGATCTTCTCAACGTCATATAATTCATAACGGCTCAACACCAGATAGACCATCTTCTTCTCTATCTTCGTATAGGCTCCCTGTGCAGGAAGGAAAGTAATCCCTCTAATAAATCGACTATGGATTGCTTCTTGCAGTTCTTCCGGCTTTTGCGTAATAATCATTACCGTCAGTTTCACATGGCGAGTATGGATCATGTCGATCACCCTAGTCGTCACATAGAGCGCAATTAATGTATAAAGTGCGTTCTCCGGTGAGTAAAGTACCCCGGCAAGCAAGATGATAATTCCGTTAAGCGCCATTAAATACGTGCCGACTGGCTTATCATTCACGCGTGATAATAACATCGCGATGATATCCATTCCCCCGGTTGAAGCTCCAATTTTTAAGGAGATCCCGATACCAGCACCTGCAATCACACCACCAAATACTGCATTCAGCATAATATCCTCTGATAATGCAATAACCGGCATGACCTCAAGAAATATTGTCGAAAACAACACAGAGATTCCACTATAAATTGTAAACCCTTTTCCTACTTTAAACCAGCCTAAGATGAATACCGGTATGTTCAAGATAAATAGAAATATCCCTGTTCCAATGTGCATTCCAAGGAAATCCTGAAAAACACTCGATAAGAGCTGAGCTGCACCCGCAAAGCCGCTTGCATAAACGTTAGCCGTAATTAGGAAAAAGTTAAGCGACACTGCTAATAGAAAAGCACCGATAATGACGATGAAAATTCGTTTAGCTTCCATCATAAACATGAGCGTTCCTCCTGTATTAATAATTTGTTCAAAAAAGAAGATAAAAAAGACCAAGTTCGCTTAGAAACACAAGTGTCCTTGCACAACCAACACTAGCACGTCCTGTGCGTCGAAGTTCGAGTCAGTAAGATTCTAGCAACGAAATGTACGTTATTAGAGGAGCGGAAAAACTAGCCAACGAGCTTTCACTGGATGCGGAAGGTTTTTAGAACTCCCTCTTTCACGAAGTGTCCTTTTTACCGGAAGTTTTGAACAACCTTGACAAATTCATAACTTTTCAAATACTTTTTGACTAAATGGCCTTCTCGCTTTAAACTAGAAGAAGGCAAGCAAATTGTAGATTGGAAGTGATTTGATGAACGTAAAAATTATAGCTGATTCTGCTTGTGATTTATCAAAAGACTATTATATCGAATATGGCATTGAAATGGTACCATTAAATGTCCATTTAGATAACAAAGACTATGCGGATGTAAAAGAAATCGATCCGAAAATCATTTATGATGGAATGCGGAATGGCAAAGCCCCAAAGACTTCCCAACCTTCTCCGGAGGCTTTCAAAAAAGTGTTCACCGCCTCTGCAGAAAAGAATGAGCCACTCGTCTATGTATCATTCTCCTCCGAATTATCCGGAACGTATCAAAGCGCGAAAATTATGGAAGACCAGATAAAAGCAGAATATCCGGATGCACCTATCCGGGTTATCGATTCTAAATGCGCTTCACTCGGTTACGGACTTGTCGTTCTTCATATAGCAAAAGCGGCTAAAAATGGTGCTTCTTTTGACGAAATTGTCGAAGCTGCTGAACACCAGGCCCAACATATGGAACATATTTTCACTGTTGATGATTTGGAATACTTATATCGCGGTGGTCGTGTCAGCAAGACTTCCGCATTTGTCGGTAGTTTACTTAAGATAAAGCCAATTTTAAATGTAGAAGATGGTAAATTAATTCCACTTGAGAAACTGCGCGGTTCTAAAAAGGTATTGGGCCGAATGATTGAACTAATGGAAGAACGCGGAACGGATTTCCAAAATCAGACGATCGGCATCAGCCACGGAGACGATTTGGAACGGGCCGAACAACTCGCTTCCCTCATTCATGAAAAATTCAAGGTTCCGAGGGAAAATATCGTTATCGAAATGGTCGGTGCTGTTATTGGGGCCCATTCGGGACCAGGTACCCTTGCTTTATTCTTTTCCAACCAACCAAATAAATAACAGCGATAAAGACGTTTTGTCCGCAGTTTAAGGGGACATGGCGTCTTTATCCTTCTTGCTACACCTTCCTCTTCTTTATTCTAACAACTCTTACTGGAATCTGGATGCGCATCTATATCCATTAGCATCCCATACATAGATAGATTATACTCCTATACTGCATGCCCATATCGCCCTACTTGGATGGGTTTTCCTCGGTGTATTTATTATCGTTTAAGAACCAGATCGCAGCACGAAGACAAGCGCTTCTCATTCTAGGAGCACTGTTTATCACGTATTAACGGTCTGTAATACCCCCACCTCCAAACATGGAAGGAAGCCCAAGATGTGAAGGTGGAGGATATACAGTCCGTAAATACCTGATTCTGTTCAACTAACATTCAGCGGGGGAGGGAAGGAAACCCCGATTGAATGAAGTTTCACTTTATCACGTCACTTTTTTGTTCCTAGCATTCCTTATCAGGGTAACAGCGAATAATTAAAGAAACGCTCGGGCCGCTTCCCAAGCGTTTCTTCATTCTTGTTATTTCTGAATCCCTTGATCGGCCTCTTTTCTTTCTTGTTCTTTCTGTTTCTTCGATAAATAGACAACGACAAAAACAAAACCTAACAAGATAGTAGCAACCATTATAATAAGGGTCCAGTTCAAGCCTACATCATCCATCAATTGATAGACTTCCACCGATTCTCTCGGAATACCTATCCGGTAATTATCTTCTGGATTCTGACGAGCAAGGTTATCTGCTAGATAGCCGCGGAACAACATATCCGGACCGACATCGGTAACATCTATATAGCTGGATTCACTGCCATTATTGATGCCGATATACATAGTTTCTCCTTCATAAGTTCGCTTAAACACTGCATAGGAATCACGCTCATCAATCAATTCAAAGTCACCGTGTCTTAAAGAAGGGAATTCAGTTCGTAAAGAGGAAATCCGTTCATGGAACTCCATCAAGTCTTGATCCCCACTGTTAAGAGGTACTAACCTTTGAGAATCTTCTGCTGTCTCCCCATACATCCCCACTTCCGTACCTTGTAAAATCAAAGGTGTTCCAGGTGTTGTATACATATACGTTAAAGCAAGTTGCCAAGCCGTTACAATATTCCTGCCATTTTCGGAAAATTTCTGGGAGAATCGTTTCGAGTATTTATCATCCACGATAAGGATACTTTGAAAATCGCTCATCTCTTTTTGTATTTCATAAATTTCTACTGGAGATTGATCAGGCATACTGAAAATATCAGAAATCATTTGTCCTATTTGATAATTATCGATTGCATCAAGTGACGTATGTTCCATAATCTCAGCTATATCAGCTTCTTCGTCAAGTATATCTCCGAGTAAATATTTGTTTGGATGACTTTCTTTTAACTCTGTTGTAAGTCTATTTAAAAAGTCAATAGATGATTGATCAACTGCATGAAGACTCAGTCCATCGATTTTAGTCTCATCGAGCCAGAACGAAGCGGCGTCGATTAAGTATTCTTGTACATCCGGGTTATCCTGATCAAATTGTACAACACGTTCTGCCCAGTCTGGACCCGTAACTTCTTCTGTTAAAACCCAGTCCGCACGTTGGGGATCCAGTGCAATAGAATGATCCTCCGGTATGTAATTCGTAACAAATTCAAGAACAACCTTTATATCCTGCTCATGTGCAGCCTCAACGAGCTGTTCCAATTCCTCAAACGTACCGAATTGCGGATCGATTTCTGTAAAGTCTTCCACCCAATACCCATGGAATCCATCATCCATATTTGCCATAATCGGCGACAGAACAATCGTTGTTACACCGATTTGTGCGAGATCCTCCAACCGGTCCATAATCCCTATAAGGTCACCACCATGGTAAGCGGCTGGGTCATCGACATCGACTGCAATATCATTGGAAAAGTCCCCATTGTTATAACGATCGACGATGATTTCGTACATGATCTCATCTTCAATTTGTCTATCTTCTGCTGCAACCGGTAACACATATATGAAAAACGAAAATAGGATTGTTAAACCGATGACTAGTTTTTTCCTCATTATCTTATCCCCACCATTTCAATTATTACTGTCTTGTACTATTATTAATGAAAATAAATTTTAGTCAATTACTATTCCACAATTGTTGAAAAAACTTCAAAAGCTTTTCATAACAAAGGCGCAAGCGCCCTTATAGGCTAAAAACGCGATCGTCTTCGCAACGCCTGGGACTGCGATTACTCGTCCCACCGAAGAGCGTTTGTACTAGCACATCCTGTGCGTCGTAGCAACGTACAAACTGTGCCTCCCAGGACGGGAGGTAGTTCGATGTTGCCCCAGGACGTGGCTAGTCCTGAATATCTAAGTTATCAACAGTATTTATATTTTTATAGTACGCTTGCAATAAAAAATAAGGCTGGAACACGTAGTCCAACCTCATTTTTTCATATCGAATTTAAACCCATCCTATAATGGCAGGCGGATGTATCCTAAGACGAGTACTAGGATTAGTGCGATTATGAGTTGAGCCCACCAGCCGGCAACCGGTTTGCCTTTGGTTGTTTTGACAAGAAGCATTTCCATTGCTGCGATGAGCCAGATTCCGGCAAGACCTTTCGTGATTGCCTCTGCACCCATTGGCATGGAGAAGTTCGCCAAATAGACATCGAATAATAAATACCCACCAGTAAAAATAATGATGAGATAGAATAAGCGTAAAATCATATGAACGATTTTTCCGCCTTTTTCGTTCCCTTGTTTATAAAGGAATAAAGCTACTAAAAATAGGATCAGTCCAAGTATCCAAGACGTGACATGCATATGAAGCATTGTATCATTACCTCCTTCAATCTGTTTGTACAGTTTACATCAATCCTCATCATACCATGTTCCAGAAGAGAATTCATTTTAGAAGCAAGGAAGGTTGGCTTCCCAAATGATTCGTTAACAATTTGGACACTTAAAATAATCCCCTTCTTCTCCCCATGCTCTTCCTTCCCTTTCCAGCTCACGACGTTTCATTTGGCTTCCACCCTTCTTGCTATTTTCGCAAAGGTTGTATTGCTTTATAATTCAAACTTCGCCAAATCCATTCTAATGGACCGAATCGATAGCGGGATAACCACCATTTACTTACCAATATTTGCAAGGTGAAGATAAACACAACGATTACGAGTGAAACAGAAGGTAACACAGAATTATACAAACCAAAGCCAATTCCGTAAAACAAAATAAAACTAATGACTGATTGGAGAATGTAATTACTTAAAGCTGTTCTCCCGACATAACGGAGCGGCCGAAGCAGTTTCCTGCCTGTTTCAGTTTGGGCCAAGACTGTTAGCAGTGTCATATAAAATACAGCAGATGCCGTTCCGCCGAGGTTATCTTGTACATACGAGAGCCATAAAGGATTTCCTATAAGATATGGTCCAGCCTTCAAGAGCAGACTAAATAGAAACGTGATGATTAACAGCCGCTTTAGTGTATGTTCGTGTTTTTTCAGCTCATGGAACACTCGCTTTCTCGCTAAATACATGCCAAGCAAAAACAATGGCAAAAGTGTCATGATGAGAAAAATGAAACCTATACCCGAATTAGCTAAAGACCAATCATAAAAATTTTGTTTCCAAATAAGCGGAAGCTCGTTACTCGAATAATTTTCTATCGCTTGATTGATTGCAAGTTCATCCGAAAAGTTTAATAGATCTCGTACCGCATATAAGGCTGGTGTAATCAAGCCAACACTGCCAAAAAGAAGGACAGCAGCCCAAACTAATAACGTCCGCTCCTTCACTTCAATAAACAAAAGGAGGAAGAGTCCTATTAAACCATATGATAGTAGAATATCTCCATGCCAAATGAGGAATGCATGGATGAGTCCAAAGCCGATTAATCCAAATTGTCGCCGTAATAAAAACGGTGTAAACGCGATTTCTTTCACTTGCAGACGTTCTTTCATCAATTGCCAACTGAAGCCGAATAATATGGAGAATAATGTATAAAAACTACCTTGAAAAAAGATATCAATAAACGCCTGAATGGCCCGTTCAAGCGGTGTATTCCAAACCATTTCCGCACCACCATATATAAAATATGGCGCTGAAAAAGCTCCAATATTCACGGTAAAAATGCCAAAGATGGCAAATCCTCTAACGATATCAATATGCTCCAAACGATTATTTACCCTCGTCGGTGCGAACTGCATCCTTCCATCCCCCTCCCTTTGGGGTCAGAGCAGTTGTCCCAGTTGGGACAACTGCTCTGACCCCAATGTCCCGATTCTACTTATAGTTTACCCTTCTGGGACTTGTATGAATAGTTGTTTTTCGAAAAAGTATAAATATGCTTCTTTTACCGGCTGGTTCCAGATTCGTTCAACCGCGGCCCGGTATAGGGATAGCTGGACTTTGTATCTTTTCCTTAGTTTTTCTTCTAAGGCAGATGTAACAGGTTCGGTAATTGTATCCGTCTTATAATCCAGGATGATCCAGCCATCATCTTTTGGAATAAGGCAATCGATTACCCCCTGAATGAGTACTTCTTCCTTTTTCTCCGGATCAAATTCCGAATAGACTTCTTCGGCCTTGAGCATGAGACTAAACGGAACCTCGCGATACACCCCCTCAATCTTCCTCATATATTCCGCTAAAGGAGTGCCGTAAAAATGTTCAATCGCAGCAATATCAATAACATCTGCCTCAGTTCGTGTCAGGATTTCCTTTTCCACAAGCCGCTCGACTTCTTCTGCAATCTCTGGGGCGGTAAGAACTCTATTCAATGGCAAATGCTGCATGACCGTATGCATTGCCGTTCCCTTTTCCGCAGAACTTAGTGTCTTCTCCTTCTGCAGGAAGTTCGGCCGCTTGATGATCGGCGGCTTATAATCGGAGATCAATTGATCCGCACCATATTCATCAAAAAGCTCGCGCTGACGTTTGATTTCCGTCACCGTCTGCTTCGCCCTCGTCATTGTCGCTTCCTTGTCCGGATAATTATAATTTAACCGCTCATTGACATACTCCCGAAGCGTCTCACTCTTCACGGGAACCGGCTCCCACGCTTCAATATGTTCTTTCAATTGCTCTTTCTCTATGCTTTCATCCGCATCCAAGTTCGTTAAATCGCGCGCATGGACAATGGTGATTTCCCACCGCGAATGATCTTTACGAATCTCCTGTCCTAATCCCACTGGTAGCTCCCTCGTCCTTAGGATTTCGTTCTGTTCATGACGGATGAGTGCAGGGCCAACCCAATCAAGATACGATTTCTTCTCTAGACGATAATGTTCCGGCAGCACCCAGTCCGGATGGTCAAGTATTTTATCCCAATTATCCAATTGTTTCTGTAGTTCCCTAACATAACCAGTCATGACGAGTTTTTCCTTTGCCCTTGTGAGCGCAACATAAAGAACACGCATTTCTTCAGCGAGCTGCTCTCTTAACTTCTTCATTTTAACAGCTTCATAGAAAAGGGTCGTATATGTCAGGCGTTTGACCGGATCAATGAACTTTGTTGCAAATCCATATGTCTTATCCAACAAATACTTTTCATTTAAATCGCGTAAATTAAATTGTTTATCCATCATGCCGACAATGACAATTGGAAACTCAAGACCTTTACTCTTATGGATTGTCATAATCCGAACCACATCTTCTTGTTCACTAAGCGCACGGGCAGCTCCTAAGTCTTTCCCTTCTTCCTCCATACGCTCAATAAAGCGCAGGAATCGGAATAGTCCACGGAAACTCGTTGATTCATAGCCTCGCGCCCGGTCATAGAGCGCACGTAAATTCGCTTGGCGCTGTCTTCCACCGGGCATGCCACCGACAAAGTCATAATAGCCGGTCTCACGGTAAATATCCCATATTAATTCCGATAACGCACCGTCTCTTGCCGCACGCCTAAATTCTTTTAAGCGTTCCAAAAATGGCGCAAGCTTTGCCGTCGTTTTGTTATCATTCGCTTTTACGTAGGTTCCAAGCGCTTCATAAAAGGATCCATTCCGGTTTGCCACCCTGATTTGAGTCAGTTCATCTTCATTTAACCCGAGAATAGGTGAACGGAGTACGGAAGCAAGCGGAATATCCTGGTGTGGATTATCAATTACTTTCAATAGACTGATCATCACTTTTATTTCGATCGCTTCAAAGTATCCTTCCGAAACATCAGCATAAACTGGTATGCCTTGCTGCTTTAATTCTTCGGCAATAACTGGAGCTTGTTTCATCCCTCGAAGTAAGATGACAATATCGCGGTATTGGGCAGGACGCTGGGCACCAGTTTCTTTATCGACGACTGAAAAGGCTTCTCCGTCTCGCCCGATCCACTTTTTAATCAGCTTGGCATAAGCTCTGCCTTCGATTTGCGCCTTTTCAAGATCGCGGAAATCTTCCGCTTCTTCCGTTTCACCCTCAAGAGGCTCCACTTCTTTATCTCCATCAATTAAAATAAGCTCCGCCTCAGGACGAGCAATCGGCACCTCATCATAGCTTTTATTCCCGTAAATCAATTCAGCTGCCGCGTCATATTCTATCTCACCTAAAGCTTCATCAATAACTTGCCGGAAAATATAATTCGTCGCGTTTAAAACTTCTTCCCTGCTACGGAAGTTACTCGCGAGATCAATCCGCTTTCCAGCACCTTCCTCCATACGGAAACGTTTATATTTCTCAAGGAATAGTCTTGGTTCGGCATGCCGGAAGCGGTAGACACTCTGTTTGACGTCCCCGACCATGAATGTATTGCCTGGATTTTCCTGTTTACTCACCATTTGGATAATCGTTTCCTGCACATGGTTCGTATCCTGATATTCATCAACAAGCACTTCTGTAAATTTAGCTTGCAAATCAAGAGCGACACGGGAGGGTATTAGTGTATCCGCATCTGCCTCCTCATCCAGTAACAGCTCCAGACAGTAATGTTCCAAGTCGGAAAAATCAACAAGTGCCTTTTCCTTCTTCGCCTTCGTAAATTCTGTCTTAAACTCTTTTACAAGTCCCGTCAGTTTTTTAATGACCGGATACATTTCCTGCATCTCCGCCACATGGCGTTCTAGGGGCCTGCTCAACCATTTTTTCTGGATCGTACTAAAACTGTCCCTATAGCTCTTTCGTAAAGCTTTCACAGCTTCTTTCTTCTCTTCGTTACAATCCATTTTCTTTGACGAAAGGCGGATAAATTTATAACTGTCCATCCATTCGACAAGTTCACTCCAGGAATCTATCCGTTCTTCTGCAGCATGTAAGCCTTCGAGGTCAGAAGTGATTGTATCGATATAAGCGTCGGGGCCATCACTTTCCCTCGCAATCGTCAGTGCCTGTTCCATTTGCTGCCGGATACCTGTCAATGTATTCTTTATTTCATATTTAAGGATTGGAAGAAAGTCTAAATCATCTTCCTCCCAATCTTCCGGAATATGATAGCTTTCCGCTAAATCATCAAGCCATTGTTCCGGCCAAGGATTCTGAATTGCGAAGGTGTATAACTTTAAAATCAATTCCTCAACATCGACGTCACTCCGGTCACTCGAAAAGCGATCGACTACTTGAAAGAATTCATCAACGGCACTCGCCTCGTCACCGTACCATTCCTCAAATAAATCATCGAGTACATCCTGTTTAATTAAATCCATCTCCATATCATCGCCAATTCGAAAGCCCGGATCAATATCTAATAGATAGGCATACTGCCGGATGACTTCGAGACAGAATGAATGAAGAGTAGAGATCGATGCGCGCTGGAGTAAGGATAACTGTTTCTTTAAGTGCACGGAATCCGGGTCCACTTCAAGCGCTCGCTCAAGAGCTGTTCCTACACGGTTACGCATTTCTTGTGCTGCTGCATTCGTAAAGGTTACGACTAGTAAGGAGTCGATATCAACCGGGTCCGCTTTGTCCAGCAGTTTTTGAATAATCCGTTCGACGAGCACTGCCGTTTTTCCAGACCCGGCTGCGGCTGCAACAAGGATATTCGTTCCTGCTGTATAAATCGCTTCTTCTTGTTCTTTTGTCCACTGTACCATTAATGCTCCTCCTCCCCTGCTATTTTCTCAAGCACTTCACTTTCTGACATGTGTTTCAGCCGGCGAAATTCATTCTCTTCCAAGCCTGTATCAAATTGACAGACAGAAAGGAATGGACAGAATTTACATGCTGTCATTTGCTGATCCTGATATGGATTGAGCTTGACTTGTCCGGTTGTAATTTCAATCCCGGCCTGCTCGATCAGTCCATGGATATATTGTTGCAAATCGTGGAATGTATCTTTCGTTGCCACTTTAGACTGTTTATAAAAGTTTCCCGTTTTCGTAAGCGCAATTGGCAGCATGTCGCTATGTCCAGTTTCAAGAGCTGTATCCATACTACGAACAGTTGTCTCATCCTGAAGCAACAGTCCTTTCATTTTAAACGCTTTGAACAATTCCTTTTCCAGCTTGCTTGCTTCCATATCTGGTTGTTCACTAATCATCGGATTATGAACATGGAAATAAAGAACACCAGCAGGACTCGCCTTCATTCCAAGCCACTCCTCCGCTTGGGACAAGACGACATCAAGGTATGCAAGCATCTGCAAGGCAAGACCGTAATAAACATTCAAGAGCTTCAAACCTTGGTCACTTGATTTATAATCAATAATCCGTAAATAAAGCTCGTCATTTATTTTCGCTTGGTCGACCCGGTCAATTTGGCCGCGAAGAATGAGTTCAAAGCCATTTGGCAACTGCATTACCATTGGCTTTAGAGGTGCATTCTCACCGAAAGCGACTTCTAATCCGACAGGTGAAAAATTACTTTTCCTTGCTTGTTCACTCAAGATAAACGTTGCTCTAGCAATTGTTTCCTGTAACTTCTGTTGAATATATTTATAACGATTCGAGCTATATAATATCTGATGCTGTAAAATAGGAGCAAGCTTACCAACAGCCCGGTGCGCATAGGCACTGGAATCTTCCTTCGACAATTCCCGGTAATCTCTGCCCTCTATTCGAATCCACTCGGTAATGACCTTGAGCGCTTCATGGAATAACTGACCAATATTTGGCGCATCCAGCTTATACCTTCTTCTCTCTTCCAAGTTTAAACTGTATCTTGCAAAATGTTGATAAGAACAGCGATAGTATGTTTCCAGTCTACTAACACTCGCCTTAACCTGTTTTGGATAAAGTTCTTTAATCGTATCTTCAGCTAGGTCAGTCGGCAAATTCCGGTAGTAGAGACTTTGCAAAATCATATAAGTCGTATCGTTTTTTGGCTCCTGTTCCATATACCAATTTAATACATGCCACCAGACATCTTCCACTGGATAGCCCCGGCGATAACGGGCAAGTTGCGCCGTTAAGGCTGCTCTTGTCTTGACCGGGTACGTAATAAATCGTTCAGCACGCACAAGGTCATCCGGATCTTGAAGCAGGGACCTTCCCTTCGTCTCAGGGAAAAGATCCTCTACTCGCTTGATGAGCTGGGACGGCATTTTCCCCTTCCCTTCCTCATCGCTTAATGTGTAACTAATATGCAGACGGTCCCTGGCAACGGTAAACGCAAGATACATAAAAAATTGATCATCAAGCAACTGGCGAACACTGCTTTCTGCCAAGCGGACACCATTTTGTTCAAGTAGTTCTCTTTCCCTTTCATTGATGAGCCCATCTCCTGCTGGTTTCATTGGCCAGACTCCATCATTGACCCCAAGCAAAAAAGCAACCTGAACGCGGCCAATCCGGGAGCGATCAATTGTCCCAACAATCACATGGTCCATACTCGGTGGTACATGGGCAAACTCAAGCGTCTCTAAACCTGCTTCCAGCGTCGTACGGAAGACATCAAGACTTAGTGACTCCTCGCCTGCCATTTCAACAAGCTCATCAAGGATTTTCAAGACACCATCCCACACTTGTTCCTGCTCCCGTGCTTTTTCAATTTCCCCTGCTGCGTCATCTGTTTCCCGCATTTGTTCCAATCGTTCAGGTGCCCGCACCTGTTCAAATAATTTGAATAGAACTTCACACTTTTCGCGGACGGTTTCCGCCTCCCGTATCGCCTCATCAAACCCTTGTAAAGAGTAGACAATTTGCCGGCGATAACGATTAATCCGCTTCTGTTTGTCGAGCTCCCGATCTGTTTGACCCGCTTCCTCAAACCCGCGGAAACGTTGAAAGATCCATTCTTCTTCAGCAAACCAGCGCTCCCTTGTACGGATTCCATACTCTAATACATAATTCTCCAGTTCATCAATCGCATCCGCCGTCAACGGATAATGCTTATCGGCAGGTGGAACAAAACCCGTTTTCAGCACCCGGAAGACGGCATCATAGCGCCAATTCCCTTCAATTACATCAAAAATGGAGCGGATAAATTCGATAAAAGGGTGGTTCAACATCGATTTCTTCTCATCAATAAAGACAGGAATACCATGATCTTCAAAAATTGTATCAATTAGATCATGATAAACATTTGCTTCCCGCATAAAGACAGCAAAATCACGATAACGGTAATCTTGTTCCCGAACGAGCCGAAGAATTTCCTGAGCGGCTCCTTCCACTTCCGCTCGTGGATGTACCGCCTCAGCAATTTGAATCGGAACTTCACCTTCATAAGTTGGAGCAGGTCTTGTGTCAAAATATTTTTCCATATGGAGAAAGTAAGGACGCTCCTTGAATCTGCCGTTCTCCGGGTAAAATTCCAGCTGCTCCTCAAGCGGAACATCATTCGCTTCTGCTAGTTGCACGAGCTGATGATAGGTTTCCTTCGTCTGATAAAACAGATCAAGCTCTGCTGGCTCTTCTCTCGTATCGTCCACCGTGAGCACGACAGTAACCGTCTTACATTTCTTCAATAAGGCTTCTACTACCGCAAGTTCATTTGGTGTAAATTGATGAAAACCATCCAAATAAATTTCTGCATCTTCCAGCAGACGGGATGTACCGATTTTTTCCGCAAGCAATTGGAGCTGGTCTTCGCTATCAATATAGTGAGGCGCCAGGCGCTCGGTTAAACGTTCATAAATATATAGCAAATCCCGCAATTTCATTTCCAGACTTACTTCATTTGGCTCCTTATGAACATATTTTTCTATTCCCGCAATTTCTTGCTGCAAGATTTCCGGGGTGACCTGGTATCGTTTAAATTCAGTTATCATCCGTTCGAGCTCTTGGAGAAATCCTTGTTTTTCCAATGCATTTTTAAAGGTATACCATTCCCCTTGTTTTTCTTCAATAATCTTCCGGAGCATCATTTGAATACCGATCGAGCTAATAAATTGTCTTGTCCCGCCGCCGACTTCTTGCAAGATGCGCCAGGCGAGTCGTGAGAAGCTAGCTACTTGTGCGCGGATGCTTCCGTCAATTCCTTCCGCGGTGAATAGGGCGCGTTCTTGTTGGAAGGTCATTTGGTCGGGGACGATATAAAATATTGGTTTGCCATGCGGGCTTTCCAACAGTTTTTCTTTAATTTCTTCAATGACAATTTGACTTTTATCTGTTCCGGAACGCCCAGTAATAAAGCGTATTCCCATAGGTATCCTCCTCTAATGATCAAAATCTATTTACAAATTGTTAAATGTACTTTGTCTAATCTCCCAAGGCCCGTAGCCCAAACCCTCTCGCTTTCCACGAACGAGTGATGAAGCTCCCGCTTGAATCTCAAGCTTTGGACTGCTCCCAGGAGATACTTTGAATAGGCTTTTTGAATTTAATTTTTTTATCGTCTATGCAACTAATAAAATTAATTGAAAACAAAATCAGACGTTTATTTACAATTTTTACTGGGAGCGAGTATAACACCCCAAAGGTTCCTGCAGGAAAAGAGGCAGCAATGAGACATCGCAAGGCGCCTCCGCCTCAGAAGGAGCTCATCAGCCGTCCGCAGAAAGCGTAGGTGTGTTGAGCCTCCCGAACCCGAGTATAAAGCAAAAGGCTTATATCTCTAGTTTACCAGAGATATAAGCCTGCTCCTATATTTTTAGTTTGTTCTTTTTGGATAGTTTTTCTCCATTACTTTGCGCTGTAATCGGCCTTCTAGGTATTTGCCAATGAACCAGAATAACCCCACTCCGATGAGTACAACGATTGTTTTCATCGGGTTTTTGGCAAATTCCATCATACTTGATCCGACGTAAGCGATAGAGAATATCATCACCGCTTTCCCGAGCAGCACAGCCAGAATAAACTGTTGTGCGCTAATCCTTGAAAAGCCTGCGACAATATTAATTATTGCAGATGGAGAAAATGGAAAACAAAGTAAAAGAAACAATGGTCCAAAGCCATGCCGTTCTACCCAGCTCGTCACCCGGGAGACTTGTTTGTTTTGCTTAATCTTTCGTTCCACCCATTCAGCATTTGATAACTTTCGCATGAGCAAGAAAACAAGAATCGCACCAACACAAGCACCGATCCATGAATAGAGAAAACCTTTCAATAAACCATAAGCAGCAGCATTCGCCAAGACAAATACCATAAGCGGTAAAAATGGCAAGAGCGCTTCAATAAAAGGCAATAAAATTCCCGGTAAAGGGCCTAATCCTTCATACTGGTTCAATAGTTGTTGAATAAATTCCTCAATTTCTTCATTTTGTAATTTCGTTCTCCAATTTTGAAATGTAATGGTCGTTGATAATAAGTACATGTAAGCCCATTCTCCTCAGCATAGATGAACACGTTTCTTATAGTTTAAATTATCTTTCAGAAATATCCTAGTTTAACATCACTAAATTTTGCCACTTTCTTTTTTCTCTTTTATTATAGTATTTTTTTCAAGTTTGTCGTATAATAAACTAAAGCAAACACATGTTCTCTTAAAGGAGGATGGCTCATGCGATTTATTACGGAAGAGGAATACGCAATCGCTTCCCGTTTCCTATTTCTTTCGATGGCAATTGTTGTAATGAGACAAGACATCCAGCATGTTGACGAAGGGCCGTTTAAAATTAAAGCGCCCTATCTGGAACTTTTGAAGAAAATGGAGTCTTTGGCGTTAGAAGAGCGAAGGGGATTAAAATTCAAGATGAAGAAACAAAATATAGAAGTCATTACGCTAAACAAAAATGATTCCTTCTCCTCTTTTCTGTTTCTTTGCCAAGGCAGAGAGGAAAAACGGAACTATTTCAATCCTTCCATCCGCAAAAAAGTGGAACTGATTATCAAAGAACATCTCATTCAAGCGCTTGAGACTGACTCTAATCGCGTTCATTCTTAAAAGTATTCGGCGCGTCAAATGGATTCGGGGTCTCGGCTATCATCCCTTTCCCCATATGGTGTAAACGGCTATTCAATCTATAACGGAACTGGGCTGTTCGGCGTACCTGATTGGTTAACGAACCGTAAGACACATCAAGGGTGATTGTTTTTCCATTGATAAAAAGTACTTCGGTGTCTCCTTCAGTTAATGGTATCACGTCATCAACATGGGAATGAGAGAGCCAAGAACACTTTGGGCTTGTCGGGGAGTATGTAGGCAGGAAATACATACCACTTGCGGGATCAATGGAAACAGGAACTTTATGGGTGAACCCGCTAATGACGCGGCTTCCTTCCTGCCTTCCCTTCAAACTGCTCCCGAAGAACATACAGGCTTCATCGATGAGTTTACTTGGGGATTTATCGCTAACGTACTCTGCCGACTCATCCAAGATATAACTGATGAGTCTGCCCTCTTTATCACGGCTCGCGATAATAGCCATTGTCAACGGACTGATTTCATGAGAAGAGGTAAATATTTTTGCATTCATTTAGAAACTTCCTTTCCATGAGAAAAAGAAAGTGGCTTGAACATATAATAACAAAGACCCATTAAAAAAGAAAGACATAAAACCAAATTTTTAGAAAAAAACCAACAAACTGATAAAAATGTTGTTAAATAATCAATTTTTAAAACAAAAAAAGACCTAGACATTCCACCTTCGTCAAGGTCTACTAACTCAAATCTCCCCAATCACTTTCATCCAACGTAAGTGTCTCGCTCGTTCACTAATTATCGCGTTCTAATCGCCGTTCAATTGCCCAGTGGACGGATGCGCATCCTAGAGCACAGCCGAAGCCTCCTCGGGCTACCGCTCTGCGGGGTCTTCGGACTCGTGCTATTCCCGCAGGAGTCACAGTCCATCGCGCAAATGAACTGTTAGAGAGTGTTATTATTAATGGAAAGTATCCCACCATGATAGGTGTCCTCTTACTAAAATGAAAAGTAGTGCTCCAAATTAGGCCTTTCCTCGGAGCAGTCCAGACACCTCGAGACTCCTGCGGGAGGATAGGCCTGGCGAGACCCCACAGCGCGATAGCGCGAGGAGGCTTGCCGGCCGCCCGCGGAAAGCGAGAGGTGTCTGGACTGCGGACCTCCAGGAGAAGGTTGGCTCACGCTGAATAAAAGAAATCAGCAGTTTATTGACTAGGAGTCTAGGATTTAATAAATCAAATTAATGAAATCTTCTTTGGAGATTTTCCCAAGATAATGTGAAACAGGGAAGTCTTCGAGTGCCGCTTCAATTGTTTTTCGGTCATGACGGAGACCAATTAATTTATTCTCCAAGTCTTTAATTTCCCCAATTCCGAAGAAGTCACCAAAAATCGTGCAATCCTCAATGATACCTTTTTTCACATTTAGACGAACGTCAACAAGGCCTGCAGGGAATTTGTGAGATTCCTGAATGTTGAATGACGGTGACTTACCATAGTTCCATTCCCACTTTTGATAACGGTTGCGGGAAATCTCATGGATTTTTTCCCAGTCTTCATCTGTCAGTACATATTGTGGAACGTCTTTGACATCATCGACGTTAAACACATGCTTCAAAATCATTTCTTTAAATTCTTCAATCGTCAGCTTGTCTTCTAAGTATTCATTAATATTTGCTACACGACTTCGAATTGATTTTATTCCTTTCGATTCTATTTTAATCTTGTTAACTTTCAACGCTTTCGTCAGTTCATCGATTTTCGAATTTAACATTAGTGTACCATGACTAAACATTCTACCTCTCGTAGAAAACATGGCGTTTCCGGAAATTTTTCTTCCTTCAACTGCAATATCGTTTCTACCTTGTAACTCAGCTGGTACCCCTCTTTCATTCAATGCATCAACAATCGGCTGGGTGAACTTCTGGAAGTTTTGGAAGCTCTCCCCGTCATCCTTCGTAATAAAGCTGAAATTCAAGTTCTCTTCATCGTGATACACTGCACCGCCACCGGATAATCGGCGAACAACTTTAATATTATTCGCTTCTACATAATCCGTGTTAATTTCTTCAATCGTGTTCTGGTTTCTTCCGATAATAATGGAAGGTCCATTCACATAAAAGAGCAAGTATGTATCCGTTTCTCCGAAGTTTTCCAAAATATATTCTTCAATGGCGAGGTTGATCATTGGATCGGTAATTCCTTTGTTATCAATAAATTTCATTGCCTGGCCTCCTCTTGATTATCTATATAAATATTCTAATGGAAACAAAATTCTAAAGCAATAAATAAAGCCAGGCTAACGTGTAGTATAACAACGTTTTCGCCGCATATTATATAATAGTCAAAAAAGTTTTTCAAAAATGTATTAAAACAGCGTTGACAAATCACACTCTGTTATATTACAATACATTCAACAGGTAATTAATTGACAAACAAACGAGGAGGAACCACGCATGCTAGGTTTAGTTGAGTTTTTCAAAAGTTTACCAAAGAAGAAGTGCAACAAATGCGGTCAGGATATTTATGAAAAAGCTGACTGCTATGGCAATATTTGTGATGAATGTGATCATCCTGCAAGATAGTCACGCGCTTCATTTGTTTTACAGAACCTATTCACTCTAGTTTAGTTTCCAACTGTATTACAACACCATATTTCTCCTTTTAAGACAGTTGTTCATAAGAACATCTGTCATTTTTTTCTTTCCCTTCTTTTGAAAGATTCTATCATTTTATTTTTATTTGTATTATAATCATTTAGAGTATCGAAATAAATAACTAAAAGGGGACTCGAAAATGACTGTTCATACAAATAGACGTGCCGAGCGCCGGGATGTACCAGAGGAACAAAAATGGAACCTAGCGGACTTGTTCCCAACCCCTCAAAACTGGAAGCTTGAGCTCAATAATTTGGAAAAAGAAACGGATCAGGTGGCTATCTTTAGGGGGAAAATAACAGAAAGTGCGACTACTCTGCTCCAAGCACTAAAAGCTCTTGAAAGCTACCGGGAAAAAGTTGTTCGTGTAGCTACCTATTCGAATTTAAAAGCGAGTGCAGACGGGTCTGACCCCGCCAATCAGCGGGACGTGGCGCTCACCAGCAGTGTATTAGCGAGGATTAATGCAAAACTTTCCTTTTTCCATTCGGAGTTGCTGGAATTAACGAGCGATAAGGTCCAGCACTTCCTAGCAAGTGAACCAAAACTAAAAAATTATGAAAAAATACTTTACGATGCATTAGAAGATAAACCCCATACCCTTGCACCCGAAGTGGAGGAAACACTGGCAGCACTCCATGAAGTCCATGGTTCCCCTCACCAGATTTATCAACGGGCAAAAACAGCGGACATGCAATTTGACCCGATCACCAATGCGGAAGGTGTCGAGCTGCCGATGTCTGAATCATTATATGAGGACCGTTATGAGTTCTCAGCCGATACAACAACGCGAAGGAATGCCTATAAGTCTTTTACGAAAACACTGGATAAATATAAAAATACGTTTGCTCACCTTTATGCAACAGAAGTCACAAAACAAGTGACAATGGCAAAGCTCCAAAAGTTCCCGTCTGTAACCGACATGCTGCTTGCACCTCAGCAGGTGACAAAAGAAATGTACCATAATCAGCTTGATATCATCGGAAAAGAATTAGCACCGCATATGCAGCGATACGCAAAGTTAAAGAAAGAGAAACTTGGTCTTCGGGAATTACATTATTGTGATTTAAAAGCTCCACTCGATCCTTCACTCAATCCAAAAACGACTTATGAAGAAGCTACGGATATTATTCTTGACGCGCTATCAATCATGGGTCCGGAATATCATGAAATTATGAAGAAATCTATTTATGATGGGTGGGTTGACCGGGCGGACAATATTGGAAAGGCAAACGGAGCTTTCTGTTCGAGTCCGTATGGAGTACACCCGTATATTTTGATTACATGGACAGATACGATGCGAGGTGCATTCGTACTCGCTCATGAGATGGGCCATGCCGGACATTTCTACCTTGCCGGGAAAAATCAATCCTTCATGAATACACGCCCGTCAACCTATTTTGTTGAGGCTCCATCGACATTAAACGAATTGCTGCTAGCGGAACGTCTTCTGCAGGAAACAGAAGATGTCCGGATGAAGCGCTGGGTCATTACCCAATTACTCGGTACATATCACCATAACTTCATCACCCATTTACTTGAAGGCGAATTACAACGTCGAGTCTATGATTTAGCGGAAAATGGTGTGCCACTCACAGCTGATGTGTTAACGGAGCAGAAACTCGATGTGATCAAGAATTTCTGGGGTGATAGTATTACGGTCGATGAGCGGGTCGGATTAACATGGATGAGGCAGCAGCATTACTATATGGGACTCTATCCGTATACGTATTCTGCTGGAGTCACAGTATCAACAGCTGTTGCTCAGATGATTAAAGAAGAAGGACGCCCTGCTATAAATCGCTGGTTAGACGTATTAAAAGCTGGCGGCACGAAGAAACCACTTGATTTGATTAAACTAGCAGGAGTCGACATGTCCAAGCCGGACGCGATTAAAGTGGCGGTCGATTATGTCGGTTCATTAGTTGATGAGCTAATCAGAAGTTACGAAAATGAATAAATAGAAAAATCGCCTGAAATCAAATGATAAGATTTCAGGCGATTTTTAGTGACTGTAATTTTTCTCTACGGAATCTGTGTAATTCGTAACTTCCGCACCTTCCTGTTCAATTCCTTTATTATGGAAAAGAGCAAGCAGACGATCTTGCGTTGCTTGCGATGTAATAATACAGTAATGACTGAAGGATTTTGTCTTAATTCTCAATTCGTACTGATCATTCACTTCTTTATCATATCCGTAAAATTTATGATTTACATCAATTTTAACAAGTTTATACGATTTGATATTCTTCCAACTTATAAATCGTGCCCCGCAAAGGATACCATCATTTACAACTGCAAATTTCAAAAAAATACAAAGAAAGAAAAACACCGAATCGAAACTGACTGGTGTTTTCCCTCATCAATTATTCTTCAAAAATTGTAAAGCTTCTAATGCGGCTTTCTTTCCATTTGCTACACAATCGGGAATACCTGCGCCGTCGTAAGAGCTACCGATGATTTGGATACCGGGTAGTTGGGTCGAAAGTTCGTCGCGGATACGTTGAATGAACTTACGATGACCGACTTGATATTGCGGACGGGCATCCTTCCAGCGTGTAACGACTGTAAACTGAGGATCTGCCTTAATCGTCATTACTTTCTTCAATTCATCCAATACAAGTTCCGTTAGTACCTCATCGCTTAGCTTCATGAATGCTTGTTTTTCTGGACTTCCGACATAGACACGGAGTAATACTTTATTTTCCGGTGTTGTTGATGGCCATTTCTTATTCGTCCACGTACAAGCTGTAATTTCAATATCTCCTTCACGAGCTACTTGAAACCCGGTCCCATCAAGATCATTTTCAATTGCATCCCCATCAAATGCCATCACTACATTTGCCGTTGAGACAGCAGGAATCTGCTTCAGTTCCTGTAAAAAAGGATGATCGCAGAAAAGATTCGGAACGGCCGAATGCTCTGTTGCAAGGATAACAGCTTCTGCAGCAAGCTTCTCTCCTGATTCCAGGTAAATTTCATAGCCGGAGTTTGTCTTTACAATCTGTTCAGCCGCCACTCCTGTGCTGACGGTATCTTCAGCTAATTTCTCATGCAACTGGTGAATTAATGTTTCCAGACCGTCTTTAAAGGAGAAAAATATTCCGGATGAACGTTTTTCCTTCGTGACAGGTTGATTAGGCATATGTTCCTGTAATCCCTTCATGACACTTCCGTATTTCTGTTCCAGTTCGTAAAATAGCGGATAGATTGCCATCAAGCTCATCGCATCAATATCACCAGAGTGGATCCCAGCAAGCATCGGAGCAATTAAACGGTTCACCGCTTCATCACCAAATCTTCGGCGCATAAATAAACCGAGGGACTGGTCTTCCACCGGCTCGCCCTTTGGAATCTCAAGCTCCTCTAGCGCTCGCTTCTTCCCTGCTTCTGTAAAGATTTCCGTGTCTACAATTGCCTTTTCTTCTTTTGGTACTCCCATAAACGTCCCTGCTGGCATTTGATGCAGCTTTCCGTCTACGAGAATAAAAGACGAGCCTGTCTCGTTAAAAATCATCTCATCTTCTAACCCAAGCTCCTTCGTCAGTTCAACAATGGCTGGTTTTCTAGAGAGCAAGGAATCTGGTCCTTGTTCGATTGTAAAACCATCCCGCTTCATCGTCTTTATCTTACCACCAAGACGCTCACTTGCTTCGATCAACTTCAGGTTAATCGGTTCTTGCTTACGCTTGCTTTCTTGCTGTAAGTAAAAGGCGGCGGATAAACCTGTTATACCGCCGCCGATAATTACAATATTACGCATGTGCGTCACGCTTTTCCGTTTTTAAAACAACATCTGCCAATGTTTCGATGAATAACGGAGCCACGTTTGGCATTTCTGGACGATAATAGTTCGCACCGACTTCATCACAGACAACTTTACATTCGTAATCATTGTCATATAAAACTTCCAAATGATCGGCAACAAATCCGACCGGAGCATAAATAAAGGAACGGTAACCTTTTTCATTGTATAAATCACGAGTTAAATCTTGAACATCAGGACCGAGCCATGGGTCAGGCGTGTTCCCTTCGCTCTGCCAACCTACTTCATAATTTTTAATTCCGGTAGCTTCAGAAATAAGCTTCGCGGTTTCTGCCAGCTGTTCCGGGTACGGGTCACCGGCTTGGATAATTTTCTCCGGTAAGCTATGAGCTGAAACTATCAGCACTGTTTTTTCTTGTTCCTCTTTCGGTAGCTCGTCATAAATAGCTTTAATACCGTCTGCCCAGAATTTGATATAGCCTGGTTCGTTATACCAATCGACGACAGAAGTGAGCGTTATACCATGTTTATCTGCTTCTTCTTTTGCCCGTTCGTTATATGATTTAATGCTGAATGTAGAATAATGTGGAGCTAATACGATGGAAACAGCTTCCTTAATTCCATCCTGCGCCATTTTCTCTACCGCTTCTTCAATAAATGGCGTAATATGTTTGAGACCGATATATACTTTATATTCCACTACATCTTGTACTTCATTTAACTTAGCACCTAGACTATTCGCTTGGTCTTCTGTAATTTTCGCAAGCGGGGATACACCGCCAATTGCATCATAGCGTTCCTTCAAATCTTGAAGTGCTTCCGGCTCAGGTTTTCTGCCGTGTCTGATATGTGTGTAATAAGGTTCAATATCCTCTTCTTTAGTTGGAGTTCCATATGCCATTACTAATAAGCCTTTTATTTTTTTCGCCATTTTTCAACACCTCATCTTTAATATTCATTGCGTCCTGCTATTTTTAAGAACGCTTGCTATATTCATGAACTAAATTTGTCAGCTTTTTCAATGTTTCCGGCTTAATTTCCGGTGTCACACCGTGGCCGAGATTAAAGACATGCTTCCCTTGCTCTATGCCTTCATCTAAGATATTCTTTGTGCGTTTTTCGATATTTTCCCATTCGGTTAAGAGCATAACGGGATCAAGATTACCTTGCAATACTTTCGTTACTCCCATATTCCTTGCTTCTGTGATCGATGTTCTCCAGTCTAACCCGATTACGTCTACTGGAAGATCGTTCCACTCAAGCAGGAGGTGACGGGCACCTACACCGAAAATAATGAGCGGGACGTCAAGCTTCCGTAACTCACTGCAAATTCTTGTCATTACCGGTTTAATGAACACACGGTAATCTGGAGCATTCAGTGATCCTACCCAAGAATCAAATAGCTGGATTGCTCGGGCTCCCGCTTCCACCTGGGCTTCAACGTATGTAATAATCATGTCTGCCAATTTGTCCATCAATAGGAACCATGTTTCCGGTTCAAGGTACATGAGTTTTTTGGTTTCGTGATAGCTTTTTGATGGGCCGCCTTCAATCATATAGCTTGCCAATGTGAAAGGCGCTCCGCTAAAGCCAATAAGCGGGACTTCCAGCTGTTCCTCTGTCAGGATACGAATTGTATCCAAAATATAAGGAATGTCCGCGTTTGGATTAATCGTTCCAAGCGCTTCTACATCTTGAAAGCTGCGGATTGGATTATCGACGACTGGGCCGATGCCTGCCTTGATTTCTACATCAATCCCCATTGCCGGTAGTGGCGTCATAATATCTTTGTATAGAATTGCTGCATCCACATTATAATTTTCTACTGGGAGTCTTGTAACATATGCACTCAACTCAGGCTGATGTGTGATTTCAAACAGGGAATACTTTTTCTTAATCTCCCGATATTCCGGTTGAGATCTTCCTGCCTGGCGCATGAACCAAGCAGGTGTGTAGCTTGTTTCTTTACCGCGATACGCTTGTAAAATTGTGTCATTCATCTTTTTCGTCATTTATTTCATCCTTTTGTCATTATCACTTTCGCCATCTTAAACTATAACGATTCTTAATAAGCCTGTATAGGTTTTCGACTTGAATGTCACTAATTTGTCTAAAACGTTAGTTCAAAATAACTGTTTCCGATCTTTCGCTTTCAAGCTTTGTGAATGGGTCATAGGTGACGACATAATATTTTTTATGCTTAAACAATGCATGTTCTATCATATATTCACTTTCCCCTTCCACTTCTCCGATTCTTCTGTCGATGCCATCCCTTTCTTCATAAATCCGGTAGATTGCTCGCTCATCATCTAAAGGGTCCCAACTGATTTTTCCTTGCACTAAAGAGATACCGCCCCATACATAATTTGCTTGAACGTTGGTTACCGGGGCAATCCGGACTGGTTCCGCGAGTGCTTCCACCGTATCCGGTTTTTCAAATTTCTCAGCTAATGGGTGTAGTTTGTCGATTTCTGTCAATATATCTTGAATAAACCGAGCCGGATAAATACTTCCACCTGTTAAATAGTGTTCTGCATCGGACTCGTCATAACCAGTCCAAGCAGCCATTACGTATTCAGGAGTATAGCCGACAAACCATGCATCCTTCACTTCGTTTTCCACAAGTGGATGTTGTGTCGTTCCTGTCTTTCCGGCGAGTGCTTTCGAATAGGTTCGAGCTGCTTCCGGCATGGATTCTACTGCTTTTCGAAGCATTTCTGTCATGTCCCAAGCGACTTGTGGCGTAAATACTTCCTTTTCTTCTGACTTATTTTTATAAATGCGTGTATCGTTATAATCATAGATTTCTTCAATTGTATAAGCTTTAATGAAATTCCCATCTTTTGCAAACGTTCGATATGCTTCGACGAGATTAAGGGGTGTAACTCCTTCATAAAGCCCACCAAGCGCAATCGCTAAGTCTTCATCCTCAATATCCATGTCCAACTTTTCTAAATAGCTTTTCGCATAGGGAATACCAATGCGATCTAGCAACCAAACGGCTGGAACGTTTTTTGAAGTTACGAGACTGTCATACATACTCACTACCTTTTGATACGTATCGTCGACATTGGCAACAGGATAATTTCCATTCACAGCTTTTTCATCCGGCAGCAGCGAATACGGTGTAAATGTTTCCTCTTGCATCAGTGCAGGACCATAGACTGCTAACGGCTTAAACGTCGAACCCGGTTGCCGATTGACCGTAACACGATTTAAATCGCCGAAAGTATAATCCCTGCCACCAATTGCGGCAATAATTTTCCCTGTATCCTGGTCCATCATAACAAATGCCCCTTCTGCACCAGAGGTATTTCCAGGGAAATAATCATCTTTGGTAAACATTTCGTAAGCAGTTTGCTGAACGTCATCTTCCATTCCGACGATAATCCGGTAACCTCCCCTTCTCAATTGTTCGATAGGCAGCTGACTCTTTTCCTGCGCTTCTTTTATGACTAAGTCAAGATAACTATCGATCCACGGGGTATTAGCTGCTTCTTCCAATTGTAAACCAAGCGCTTTCCCTTGTTCCGTTTGTTTTGTCTCTATCGAAATCATCCCAGCATGCTCCATCGCGGCAAGGACGATATTCCTTCGCTCCAAAGCTTTTTCCGGATGGTTTATTGGGGAGTAACCGTTTGGAGCCTTAGCCATTCCAGCAAGCAGTGCCCCTTCTCCAATTGATAATTCGCTCGCATGTTTCGAGAAATAAAAGTTTGCTGCTTTCTCAATGCCATAGATTCCGTGACCGAAGTAAATTTCATTGAGATAAAGTTCTAAGATTTCTTCTTTAGACAGCTTTCTTTCCAAGTAAATAGCCGCTGCCGCTTCTTTCGCTTTACGGGTCCAGGTTTTATCATTATATAAAAACAAGTTCTTTACGAGCTGCTGCGTAATTGTACTCGCACCCTCTACTTTGCTCATCGCGATGATATCCCTATACACAGCCCGCGTAACCGACTTGATATCAATACCGGCATGTTCATAAAACCGTCTGTCTTCAATCGCAATATAAGCATCTTGTACATGTTTAGGTATTTCATCCAGCGGAATATAATCACGATTTTCCTGATAGAGTTCCGCAATGACTTCTCCATCAGCGGTTTCAATCGTTGTCGTCTGGGCAAGGATGAGCGCATCCTCATCGACAATCTGACTACCGAAGTAGATAATCATAGCATAACCAGCTAAAGCCAAACCTATAATGGAAACAAGCGTAATGATTATCCATTTCAGTTTTCGATTCATCTTCCTTTGATTCGGTTTCACCATTATTCCACCTCTACCTCTGCATTATACGACAATCTTCTACAGGGATAAAGTGAAACTTCACTCAGTGGGGGTTTCCTTACTCCCCGACTGAATGTTAGTTGAACAGAATCAGGGATTTACGGGCTGTTTATCCCCTACTTTCACATGCTAGGCTTCCCTCATGTTTAGATGTGGGGATATTACAGACCGTTAATACGTGATAAAGTTTGAATAAGTTGTTTGGAAACTTCTGTCGTTGCGTACAGCGTTCGGTTTTAGGGTAGAATAGGAGTTAAGAGGAATATAGAAAGGGGAATAAAATTGAATGCATACATGACAAACGGTACGATTGACTTCTTGCTGCAAATGGAAAAAAAACATGAAGAATTAGATCTAAAACTCATGGAAAATAATGCGGGTGGGCTTCTCTATTATGAACATCCGACAAAAGAAATTTTTCAATCTGGCCGGAAATATGAGATCCTGGAAGCAACAGGGGAGATACAACAAAGAGGTTATGTCGTCATGAATAATATCCCTGTGGCTGAAGAAAGCAGAGCTTTATTCGAAGACCGTTTCAAGCGGCGGAAACATTCCGTCGAAGCAATGCCAGGATTTCAAGCATTCCGGGTATTACGCCCCTATAAAGGAACAACATATGTCATTTTAACCCAATGGTCCTCAAAAAAGGATTTTGAATACTGGAAGGCATCTGGCGAGTTCCAAGAAGCACATGAATTAGACCAAGTGAAGCCATCTTCCTATCTTTTCAAAAACACCTATTTAGCAACCTATGATATGTATGTAGAGGAAGAGGAAGAATAAAAACAGCGTACCAAATGGTATCCTTCCACGGAGCAGTTCAGACACCTGGACCGCGGACCTCGAGACCTAAGTTGGCCTTACACTGAATGAAAGCAGTTTAAAAAGGTTACCCGCTTGTATTAAAGTGGATAACCTTTTTTGTTTATTCACCAGCCAAGACGAATTCATTAAAGAATTGCTCGTATTGTTCTTCAGGGTACTGGCCTTCGAGGCGAGCTACTTCTTTACCATCCTCATAATAAACGAGAGTAGGTGTGGAGCGAATGCCAAATGTTTCCTTTTCTTCATTAAACTCAAGTAAGTTCAGCTTCTTCATATCTACATCCATCTCTTCTGTTAATGGAACGAGATAAGGTGTTGTCTGCTGACAGTATACACAGGTCGGGCTGTAAAAATAAACAGTAGTTGGTTCCCCACTCTCCACCTGCTCAATCAAATCATCCGGTAAAATTTGATTACCGTATAATGGATCTCCTAATTGGTCGATTGTCGCTTGATCTAAATCATTGGTTCCATATGGATTATCTCCTTCAAGCGCTTTGTTGTTTTTATAACTGAGCGCAAAGAATAACGCTATAAATAGTACCACAACCACGGAGACAATTATTGTGACTTTCTTACCCATTCGAATCAGTTCCTCCTTATTTCTTTAAGCAAAAGTAGATGGAAAACAAAGATGACAATAAATGCTACACCAGCCATAAATGGAATCGTGATGAAACCGAAGTAATTCACATAGATTGCATTACATGGTACGGCACCACTACATGATCCTCCCATTTCATGAAAGGCCGGAACTTTTTGAAGTAAGTAATGATACGTGGAGACAAACATCCCAATCCCGCTTAATATCAATCCTGACAATGTCATTTTTACATCTTTTTTCCATAGTGCCAATCCATAGATGATGACTAACGGGTACATTAAAATCCGTTGATACCAGCATAGCTCGCAAGGGATATAACCCATTACTTCAGAATAAAACAAGCTTCCGGTAGTTGCTACAAAGGCTTGTACCCAAATAATCAGCAAAAGATTTTCTGCCTTTTTCGTCAATGAATGCATAAGTTTGGGTCCTTTCTGACTCTTTTCCTTTATCGCGTATTAACGGTCTCTAATACCCCCCACTTCTAATATGAAGGTGAAGGATATACAGTTCGTAAATCCCTGATTCTGTTCAACCAACATTCAGTGGGGGAGGTAAGGATACCTCCACTGAATGAAGTTTCACTTTAACATTATACGAATAGAAAAATGATAATACAATTTCTACGCCTCGGAATTTATGACTATTTCGTGGCGTTAGAGCAATTGATTGCGGTGGACATAGACCGCAGCCTGTGTCCGGTCCTTTACTTCAAGTTTAGAAAGGATATTACTTACATGGGTTTTCACCGTTTTAATTCCGATGAATAGGTGTTCACTTATCTCCTGGTTCGTCATCCCGTTTCCAATGCAAAGAAGTACTTCCAGTTCCCGCTCCGTCAATTCATCATGCAGTTTCTTCTCCGACTGGCGAAAGTTTGAGAGCATTTTCCCGGCTATTTTCGGTTCAATCACATTTTCCCCTTTTACCGCTTTTAATATTGCTTGCACAATCTCTGTTGCGGAAGCCGTTTTAAGTAAATAACTGAATGCTCCTGCCTCCAGTGCCGGAAAGATTTGTTCATCATCATAAAAACTTGTTAAAATAATTACCCTGCAGCTTGGCAGCACTTCTGAAATCTTTTGTGTCGCTTCAACACCATCCCCGTCCTCCATCATTAGATCCATTAAAACGACATCCGGCTTTTCCTTTTCAATAATCGCAATGCTTGCATTCCCGCTACTTGCTTCACCGACGACTTCTATCTCGGGCTCTGTTGTCAAATAAGCGATAATACCCTTCCGTACGACGTCATGGTCATCGACAACGACTACTCGGACCATATTACTCCCCCTTTAAAATGGTATTCTTATATCGATATATGTTCCTTCATCCGGGTTCGAACGAAGCTGAAAAGTTCCACCGAGCTCTTCACTACGCTCCCGCATCGTCTTCAACCCGTAAGATGTCTTCTTATCTCTATTCGTTGATACATCGAAACCCTTCCCATTATCGCGAATATGGATAAATAATTCATGACGCAAATTTCTGATATTTACCTGAACAATTGTAGCGTTTGCGTGACGTAAAATATTGGAGAAAGCCTCTTGAATAATTCGAAAAACATGTTCTTCCTTTGTGTCTGATAAGACAAGATCATCTTCTACTTCCACCCGGAAATCGATTGGGCTTCTCATTTGCAATTCTTCCACTAATTTTTTAATCCCTTCATGTAAAGGCTCACCTGATAAATACACGGGTCTCAGATGCAAAAGTAGTGCCCGCATCTCCGTTTGCGCTTGCAGTGCCATTGCAGCAACTTCCTTCATTTGCTTCTTTGCTACCTCTGGTCTTGCTTCTATTTGCTTTACAGCTGCTTCCGACATCATCGTGAGCGCGAATAATTGCTGACTCACCGCATCGTGGAGATCCCGCGCAAGTCGCTGCCTCTCCTCTATTACTGCTGATTTATGAGCAGATTTTGCAAGTTCTGAGTTCTCATCCGCCATCCGCTGCAATGATTTCACCTGATCTTGCAACTTTTTCCCTAATTCATTCAATTCATTACCTATTCTAGTGACCTCGTCATTTTCCTCAAAGTGAACACTTGATTGGTAATTGCCATTCGCAAATTGTGTAATTAGAACGGAAAGAGTATCCAGCCTCGTTTTAAAATTCCCGCTTGACCTGAAGCCTGTATAGACAGCAATAATTAATCCGATAAAAACATACAACCCGGTAAAGAGGAAGATCGCTAACGGATTGAGCCAGCCGGGTTCAAATAGAACATAGAGCGATAGCAGGATTGCAAGGAGTGTCACAGTAGATAGGAGAAGTCCTGACAAATGGGAATGGATAAAAATATAACGGATGCTTGAAAATCTCTTCTTCAATGCCTTCTCCCCCTACACTTGGTCAACTCGAATACTCCCTGCTTTTAATCGGATGTAAAAGTCAATCTTTCTTACAGCTTCTTCATAATTATCTGTTTCATATGAGTAGGAACGACTGATTCCTTCTGAAACGTTACCAATGACGTTAATATCCCCGACCTTCACATTTGCTTCAATTCGGAAATCAACATTCTCCGGCATTAGTATATGAACATCACCAGCGAGCGAATGGATGAAAATCGGAATCTCCTTCTCCGGGATAAATGCTTTCGAAAAATCAAGATAAAAGTCTCCCGCAAGCGTATTAATATTCATCGGTTCTACCTTCCAGTTCGGTTCACTGTACTCCTGGCTCCCGATGGTGAAGTTCTGTGTCTTCACCGTCATATCTTGACGTTTCCTCCAGTTCGGGCTACCTTCCCTTAAAATATGAATATACCTTCTACCTCGTCCAAAGCCAATCATAACAAAACCGAAATAAATAATGAATAATGGCCAGAGCTTCACTACATCTTTAAAGTAAAACGTGAGGATCTCAAAACGATCGAGGAATAATAATCCCCCAAATACGGTAAAGAAGATGCCGAGAAACCAGTGGGTTCCCCGTTTCCGGAAAAAATCGAACAGCCATTTGAGCCCGAGAACGAGGATGAACACTGGATAAACATAGTGCCAGAGGCTGCGGAATCCGAAATCCACGATCCCAATATTAGCAAGCACAAGCATGATGCCGGCACCGATTAAAAATATCGCAATAAAGTATTGAAAAAAATATCTCATTCGCATCACTCTTTCTTTTTAACATAAGGAAAGAGAATGATTAGAACCCAATTGGCAATCCGCGCTCTCTTTCTATTCTCTTCAGTATACCGGTCCAGCCTCCATCCGTGAACCTTCCCTAGATTGCTTCCATCTCAGTCTTTAGACGGAGATACTTTCTTAATCAACCTTTCATATAGGAAAATAAAACCGATTAAGAGAAGGAATCCAATAATGAAGCCAGCGAATACATCAGTTAAGTAATGAACGTTGATAATGTACCTACTAATTCCAATTAACAATATCAGAATCCCGCAGGCAATTTGCACTGTTAAAATCAGTCTTTTAGACTTTAATTGACGCGTAATAAAATAAGCAAGCAGTCCGTAGCAAACAATGGAAAGCATCGCATGTCCAGACGGGAAACTGTAGCCCTCTGCATTGAGGCTTACAGAAATACTCGGGCGTTCCCTTGTTACGAAAAGCTTGATTACTTCATTAACCTTATGCGTGAGATAAATACCGCCACCGAAAAAGAAAGCTGGCAGCCAATGCTTAAACCAAATAAATAAAAGTATCGTCACAATTGCGACAAAAGGATATAAAAAGAAACTGGAGCCAAGATGTGTGATCAATTGGAAAGGCTCCAGGAGAAACGATTGCCCGAGCGAATCGACAAACCTTCTTGTAATTTGATCAAGATAAGGCATTTTTCCTTGCGATAGCTGCAGCACCCATATGCCTGTAATCAGTATTAAAGCGACAAAAATAACGCGCAAAATATTCTTTCTAGCCTTCATTAGCAATCCCCAATCTAGATTAACTTCCGTTTGACATAGCCGTTCACGAATAAATAGGTGAAACTTACGCCAACTATCATTGCAAAGAGAAATCCGGCATATTCCTGCATGATGATAAAAATACAAGCAAATAAAACCGTTTGTAAGATTGTAAGTTGAAAAATCAATTTTACAAGAGATTGCTGCCTGTCCGTTTTTTCAATCGGATAAATGTCAAGCCACATAATCGTTCGGTGATGCTGGTAGAGGGTCATCATCTGGAAGCTGCTCATATAAAGGAACAGTATAACAAATAACAGCTTCACCCAAATATTAGGGATGAGATAGATGAATAATCCACCAATAATGATTAAACGGACGTACATCCCAACATAATCTCCACTCCGGACAAATGTAATCCTGTACAAATAATCAAAGGTGTGTCGTTTTTCAAATGGGATATTTCTTGTAACTAGTGAAACGAGCCATTGTCGCTTTCTTACTCTTGTCTTAATATGTGGCACATCGCTGAACATGTTCGCAATCCGGTAAAACGTCTGCATACTATTCTGATCCTTTTCAAGCAACAGATCCCAAACTACTCCAGCTTGCTTTGCCGCTAAAACATAATCGTAAAGGAAAAGCGCTACAAAAAGAATAGTCACGATACAGGCACCAAGCATTTCACCTGCAATCATGAAATAAAAGACAAGAACATTCATTACCATCCGCACAAATATTTCCAGCCGGCGGTGATTGCGATCTCTAATCCGGTACATCCACCAGTTTGCAAGGAGATTGGCCACTTTAAAAATAAGCAGGATAATAATAGTAAGTAAGTAAGGATTCCCTTCCCTTTCTGGAAAACTTGCCGTATATAACGGTCCTAATGCCGCCGCAACAAGCAGAATCAAATAAAGTTGAATGACAAAACTATAAATGATTGAGTTCCGGAAATAAGGTTTCATCTTCTCTTCGGCAGGGATTAGGAAAACAAGGTCAGGTTCCTGAAGTAATGTTCGGACCGGACTGTAACTCACAACGAGCCCGAAAGCAATTCCGATGATAGCAGCAGTCGGGAAATTTTCCGGAAGCTGCTGAAGCCATGCTTGGTAATAATAAGCAACCGCAGCAATGAAGAAGAATAATGCAAAAGCAATATGCCCATTAAAAATATAACGCGTGTAGCGGCCTAATTCTTTCATATGGGAAGCTAGCCGTTTTTTATAAAAGGCATGGGAATCAAACATTGCTATCCTCTTCCTTCGTTAAGCGTAAATATAAATCATCTAATGTTGCTCCTGGCATTCCGAAACTTTCCCGCAAATCTTCTAACGTGCCATAAGCTCTAATTTCACCTTCATGGATAATGATAAAACGATCACAATACCTTTCTGCAGTAGCAAGAATATGTGTCGACATCAATACGCCGGAACCTTTTTGTTTCATATCTTCCATTAGCTGTAAATAGGAGGAAATCCCAAGCGGATCAAGACCGACAAATGGTTCATCCACAATATAAAGCGGTGGTTCAATTAAAAAAGCGCACATGATCATTACTTTTTGACGCATTCCTTTTGAAAAATGAACAGGAAACCAGTTCAGTTTTTTCTCCATGCGAAATTCCTTCAGTAATGGATCAAGTCTGTTTTCAAATACATTCTCTGGTATATCATAGGTCATCGCCGTAAGCTTGAGATGTTCATACAGCGTTAATTCATCATAAAGAATCGGCATTTCCGGGATATATGCCATTTGGCCACGGTAAGTTGTCGGGTTTTCTCGGAACGTCTTTCCATTTACAACAATCCTGCCTTTTTTCGGTTGCATTAGACCGATTATATGTTTAATCGCTGTACTCTTTCCTGCTCCGTTGAGTCCGATCAGGCCGACAATTTCATTTGGATACACGTCAAAAGATATTCCATGTAATACGTTTTTATGGGTGTAACCACCATGTACGTTATCAATATGTAACAAAGAATCCACGTGAGCTTACCTCCTTCATACTTTCATTAATTTTATCATCTTTACTTTCGCTTGCCAAAATATACCGCGGTCTCCCTTCATTAGAACCCTTGCCTTCACTCAGCGTAAGTGTTTTTGCTCGTTCACTAATTTAGAGTTCTAATCGCCGGGCAACTGAACTGGTAGAGATGATTTTCATGAATGGAAATTATTCCCTTGCACTGAAGATTATACTTTTGGAATATGAAATAGTATTCCAAACTTGACCTTTCCTCGGAGCAGTCCAGACACCTCGAGACTCCTGCGGGAGGATAGGCTTGGTGAGACCCCACAGGGCGTTAGCCCGAGGAGGCTCACCAGCCGCCCGCGGAAAGCGAGAGGTGTCTGGACTGCGGACCCCCAGAAGGAAGATTGCACTTGCGCTTGGTGAAAGCAATCCACTATTTCAGGATGCGAAAGAAAATTGAGTCTTATTATTTGGATGAATAAGAAATAGGAAACGAAACAAAATAAGAACCGAAGACAGCGAATACACAAAGTGATTTGATTGTATCACAAGAGAGGTGTTAAAAATGCCTGGATTCTGTGTTACACGCAAATAACAATAATTGCAGGAACGCTTTAAAATCCTTAAATCTTTCCTTAAAAATTAATTTCTTTAACTTTTAAGAAAAGATTTGTGTGAACGAAATTTTTTCACTCCAATTTTCGTTTACCTTCCCCACTAGTAAGCTGCTGCATGTTGTATTCCGCTGTCTTCTTAAAGCAGGCTGGTCCTCCCCCTTGGACCAGTCCTGTTTCTTTTTTGGCGTATTTATAACTAAACCAAGAACACTCGTTATTTCAGTAGGAGGTTCAAAGCTTTTGAATTTTGAATTTTCACGCCATAACAGGTACAATGGATGTACAAATACATAGAAGGAGTGAAGGTTTTATGAGTCATGAAGATTGTATTTTTTGTAAAATCATAGAAGGGGAAGTCCCATCTGCAAAGGTATATGAGGACGAGCATGTCTATGCCTTCTTAGATATTAGTCAAGTAACGAAGGGACATACATTGATTATTCCTAAGACACATACGAAAAATATTTATGAAACACCGCCAGAGGTAGCAAGAGAGTTATTCGAGCGTGTTCCTAAGATAGCTAATGCGATTAAAGAAGCATATGAGCCAAAAGGAATGAACGTGTTGAATAATAACGAAGCTGCTGCAGAACAATCCGTATTCCATTTACATCTCCACCTCATTCCGCGTTACGGTAAAGGCGATGGTTATGATCTTGGCTGGACAGTTCATGGTGATCAGTATACGAGCGAAGACTTACAACAAATCGCAGGAGAAATCCGCGGTAACGTGAAATAGTAACAGAATTGTATAAAAAATTCCCTATTCATTTCCGGGTACTTCTGGTATAATAAATCTAACGTTTCGCAACTGACAATGAGTGTACAGTTGGAAACCTTAGATGAGAAGAGAATAGGAGAGGTTTAGAATGAAAGTTAAAGTTCTAGTTATATTGTCGTTACTTGTAGGGATTGGTGCGGTGTTACATGCAATTATCCCACCGTTATTCTTCGGAGTGAAGCCGGATATGTTGTTGTCCATGATGTTCCTCGGGATTTTCTTATTCCCGAAACCGAAATACGTTCTCGTGCTTTCCTTAGCAACGGGAATCATGTCAGCACTAACAACCGGAGCACCCGGTGGTCAAATTGCAAACGTTATAGATAAACCAATCACCGCTTTTCTTGTTCTGGCGATTTTCCTCGCATTAAAGGGTCGTTTAAACGAAAACATTACAGCTCCTGCCCTAGCCGGTATTGGGACTTTGATCAGTGGTTCGATCTTCATTACGGTCATCTCCCTGATTGCAGGTATTCCAGAGGGTGGATTAATTTCCCTCTTCCTACTCGTTGTTCTTCCTGCAATGGCAGTGAATGCAGTAATTATGGTAGTTGTTTATCCGATTGTGCAAGGTATCTTCAGACGGTCCAATCCAATATCAGTATCGTAAACTTAAATCCTCTAATTTCGATTAGAGGATTTTTTTACGAAAGAATTAGCACCTGGTAATAAATCTGTTATAATGGAAATAGAGAATCATTTCCCATGTTTCGTTTGTCCGGGAATGGTGAAAGATAGCAGTATAAGCAGAAGGGAGCAGATCTGTTATGTCTAGTAAATCAATAGTTCTTGGAATTCTTGTTGGTGGCGCAATTGGCGCTTCAGCAGCATTGTTGAGTACACCTGTATCAGGTCGCGATGTCAGGAACTGCCTGAAAGATCAGTTCATTGATATGTTGAATCTGATCAATAATTTGAAAGATCAATTGCGTGAAACTTCTAAGGAAGGCGTTGTAATTGTAAAGGAATTAACGGACGAGATGAAGAAATCGGTGGAAGAATGGAAAGAAACTGTAGAACCTCACCAAGAGGGAATTTACCATTATCTCGAACAAATCGAAGCAAGCCTAAGAGACCTTGAGAATAAAGTAAAAAGCATTTAATAAAAATCGGGACGTGGGTTAAGAGCTGCGTCCTGATTTTTTATCACGCATTAACGATCTGTAATACCCCTCACCTCTAAACAGGAGGAAGCCCAACATATGAAGGTGGAGAATATACAGTCCGTAAATCCCTGATTCGGTTCAACTAACATTCAATGGGGAGTAAGGAAACCCCCACTGAATAAAATTTCACTTTATGATTCTTGTAAAATTTTTATATATTCATCCATTAGTTCGGGGAAATAATTTTCTTTACGAAGGGCATGAATCGTTGTTGTAGGATCCAGTTTTTCATTTAATAACCCGGCAAATTCGATGAGGAGCGAACTGAAATCCAATAAACCTTCATTTTTCTGTTCCTCATACATAGCTTGCTGACTATTGAGATGGGCGAATAATTCATTATACTCTTCTTCACTAATATTCTGTTCAATCACCAATTTTAAAAAAGGATATTCATCCATATCAATAATTCTTGAAAGCAACTGAATTTGAAAAGAAGTTATTGTACTGCTGTGTTCCTTCATTTTCGTCCCACCTCCACAAGACCTTTACCGCTAATTAATTGAGTATGTAAATCATATCATACAATTTCATTTGATAGAAGATTTAATACACCCTAACCCTATTTACGACTTCGGTTGGGACTGTTCAGCTAGCCGATTTTTTGGTAAAGTAGAGGATATAGATTTGGAAAGATACAGGGGGGCTTTGATTGTTTATTTTCTATCTCTTTTTTGCTTTTATCATTTTATTAATTTTCAATACAATGACGTATAACTTCTGCCGGAAAATGGAACTTAATGAACTTAAATCAAAGCGGGTATATAAAGTGATCAACATGATTATGGTCACCATGCTCGTTTGTTCATATCTCCGTATTCTAAATGTGGCAGTTTAAAGGTATTTGTTAGGTATTCGCTGTTTTACTATTTATTTCATCATAAAGTATGATATATTTAAAAATATGATTAATGTAAAGACATAATGATTAGGAGTGTTCTACATGAAGAAATTTGCCATGGCTGCTCTACTTACTGTTGGTGTTATCACCCTATCAGCCTGTAGCGGGGATGACTCGGAAACAGTAGTAGAAACGAGCGCAGGAAATGTAACAAAAGACGAATTTTATGAGGAATTAAAAGATCGATACGGGGAAGAAGTACTAAGAGAATTAGTTACCGTTAAGGTCTTAGAAGATAAATATGAAGTTACAGATGAGATGATTGACGAAGAAATTGAATTAGCAAAGGAACAGTTCGGAGAGAACTTTGATATGGTTCTGCAACAGAGCGGCTTTGAGAGCGAAGAAGATTATGCCGATGTCCTCTATCTCAGTCTCTTGCAAGAACAAGCTTTAGCCGAAGATATTGAGATTACGGATGAAGAAATCGAACAACGCTACGATCGATCCAAGACTGAAATCGATGCCCAGCATATTCTTGTTGCCGACGAGGAAACAGCTAATGAAGTGAAGAAAAAACTTGATGACGGCGAAGATTTCGGTGAATTGGCCGCGGAATACTCCACAGATGGTTCTGCACAAGATGAAGGAAAACTTGGCTATTTCACAGCTGGTAGTATGGTTCCTGAGTTTGAAGATGCTGCTTACAATATGGAAGTTGGCGAAATCAGTGATCCAGTTGAATCACAATATGGATTCCATATTATTAAAGTAAATGACATTCGAGATGTAGAAGATGTGGAAGAGCTGGAAGATGTGAAAGAAGATATCCGTAGAGAGTTACAAATTGCGAAGATGGACATGTCCCAAGCAGCTACGAAAATTGACAACATCCTGCAAGATGCAGATGTAAAAGTGAAAATCGATAAATTTGAAGATATGTTTGAGCCTGTTGAGCCAGAAGAAGATGGAGCAGAAGGCTAACATAGAAAAAAGCTACTTTCTAAAATGAAAGTAGCTTTTTTTAAAGTACCTAAATTGCAATATTAAATGCAACACTTTATGTGAAACCACTATATAAGTTTTTTATGTCAATTTGTTGATTGTGTGGCCTAGGCCACACAATCAACAAATTGCGCAAAGTTTTCCTCCGGAGTCTCATAGTTTAATATTTTCCGAGGGAATGTATTCATCCAATTGGCAACTTCTGCAATGTACTGGTCCGAGTATGCATAAATCGGTTGCCCGTTCTTTATAAAACGTCTGAGTAGCCCGTTATGACGTTCATTCATCCCTCTCTCCCAAGATGTATATGGATGCGCAAAATAAGCATCTATTTCCATTTCTTTTCCCTGTGCGCTAAGTTCACTAAATTCAGATCCGTTATCAGCTGTGATGCTTTTGGAATTAACTACTCCTTTTTATTAGGGAGCAATCCAAATACCCCTCCCCTCCTGCAGGAGGGGAGGCCTAGGTGAGACCACCTAGTGCGTAGCATGAAGCGGGCTCACCAGCCACCTGCGGAAAGCGAGGAGTATTTGGATTGCAGACTTACAATGAAGCGGTTAGAAAGTAAAACTATATTTAATTAAAGTTATCAGTAGTTTCTATTAATCAACATTATAACACTAAAGTGATTTCGAATTTTCTTGGTGCGAAAGTTGAGTTAATAAAGACTAAGTAAAATAGTTATCAAACACCCAATAACCACCTTTACTCAAATACATACCCCAAAATATCCAGCGCCTGCTCCATCGTTTCTACCGTAACATTCGCTTTATTCGATAGTTCTTTCAATGGGTGAATTAGTGATTCCGGTCTAATGATAATTACTGGTTTATTCATAGCAATTGCAGCACTTACATCCATCGCAGTGTTCCACTGTTTATATTTTTCTCCAAACATTGCAATAACAGCATCAGATTTTTGTAATAGGATTTGTGTACGAAAGTTATTAACATCCGAGGACGTGTCGTCCCGATATTTTTTTCCAGGCTGTTTACCAAGTATTTTTTCTCCAATATTATCTGATTCATCATGATCGGTTTGCGGGCCTACAAAAGTAATAGGATACTTTTTTTGTTCTGACTTTCCTTTCAATACCTCACGCCAATTATCATGGATTTGTCCTGCTAAATAAACTGTTAATTCCATACAATCTCCTCCTCAAATTATAAGTAATTTCCTCTACCTACTAAACCTTTCAAGGGAATACAAATCAAGTGGTACAGAAGTTTCTCCATCATATATAAGTTCAGTCATTAGTGTGCCAACGAGCGGTGATAAAGTCATACCACTGTGCATAACGGCTACATAGAGATTTTCCAATGTAGGTACCTCTCCAATAATCGGAAAGCCGTCTTCTGGAATCACTCTTATTCCAGAGAAACAGCGAACGACCTTTGCATTAGCTAAATCAGGCACATATTTAACAGCCAGGGTTGCTGTATCCTGCATTACATCTAAAGTACTTTTTCTGTCAAAACCCTCGTGTTCCATTGAATAACCAATTAATACCTCGCCATTATTCGCTTGCCTCATACCACTAATAGTGTATTTTAATAATGGTTCTAACGGTTCTGTAACTAAGATTTGCCCTCTCACTTGTTTCACGGGTATATGCACATTCAATAAATTCCCTAGCTCTCCGGTCCATGGCCCAGCAGCAAGAATCAGGTTTTCACATGTGAAAACCCCATCCTTTGTATACACATGATATATATCTACCTCTTTTCTAATATCAAATACTTGATTATAAAAGGAATGGTGTACACCATTTTTCTTAGATGCCTTCATATATAATTCAACCAATCGAAAGGGGTTAAGATTTCCGTCTATATCACTGTAAGTTGCTCCTAGAACCTCTGGGGTAAATGCCGGTTCCTTTTGTAATACTTCCTCACGGTTTAATACCTTAATATTAATACCAAATGCAGCATATTCCTCTGCCATTTTTTCTGCAGCTATTCTTTCCTTTTCCCTAAAAAAAGGAGAAAGTCCTCCAGTACGCTCATATTCAAAGTCTCCGATTTTCCTGGAAAGAAATCTATAGAGCTCGGCACTATACATACTAAATTCGGCATACCATGATGGAGATTTATCATGAACCCAAACCCAAGCTTGGGTGGAACCTGAAGTACCTGATAAAGGAAAGCCTTTATCAATAAGCAGAATCTCTTCCTGTTTTCTTTCCGAAAGGTGATAGGATATACTATTTCCTATAACTCCTCCACCAATTATTATTGTGTCATATTTCCGATTCACTTCTTCACCTGCCCTCATCTAATATCGAATCAGCATCCCTGAAGGAGATATCCCTGCCAGATGAACTATCTTTAGCCAGAGTTCCTAATTTCACCGGCACAAGTGGGGGCCTCATTCTTGGTAAAGAAATAGTGGAAAATTCCTTCCCTGTTTTTTGATAAATTATATCCAATACCAAATCCGAGCATATTTTTGACTGACAAGGTCCCATTCCGCACCGAGTTAATCTTTTTATATCATTAAAGGTTCTTGCTCCATTTTCAATAGCTTCTTCAATTTCCTCTCTACTCAGTTCCTCACACCGACAAATAATGGTAGAACGATCCATATCGATTCTCCTTCTTGAGTTAGATTACACTTCAAATAAGTTTGTTCATATGCTCCCTTCTAGCGTTCCAGATTATTGAATCATATGCTAATTCAATGTTCCTCATCTCTCCCCATGTCTCTTGCTTCTTTTGTAATAGTTTCCTATCGCAATCTATTGACGCCGCAACACTCATTCCAGCTAAAGAGCCTGATAATATAATCGCTCCATGACAGGTTATTCCAGAGGCGTCGCCAGCTACATAAATGTCTTCCTCACTTGTCCTAAAGTTATTATCATAATTAGGCAGCCAGCCTCCTAAAGAAATGGAGTAAGATAACGAACAGCCAATCATTTGAAATGGCTCAATTGCCGGGTAAAATCCTCCAGCTGTACAAACTAAATCCACAGATATTTCGAAGTTTTTTTCTGTGGTTTTTAAAGCAACCTTTTCAACAGCAGCTTTCCCTATTGCCGTTTCAATTTCTGAATGCAAAAATACTGGGATATTTAAAGCAGTAATCATTTCTAAATTTTTTTTCTTTGTTGCTTGCAGTACACTATTTTTCTCAACTATCCCTTTTATTTTCGCACCTAGCTTATATAATTGACAGCAAACTTCAAGTGCAAAGTCACTAGACCCAACCATAATAACTTCTTCGCCTGGTTTAACCCTTTCACGATTCATAAAGATTTGTGCAGCACCTGCAGTCATAATTCCTGGTAAGGTCCATTTTGGAAAGGCCATGGGTTTTTCAGCGGCTCCTGTTGAGAATATTATTTTAGAAGCCTTAATAGGAAAGATATGGCTCCCGTCACTAACTCCAAAAGCGCCATTTTTATATCTTCCTATTAAAGTATGGTTCATTAAGAATTGAATCGGATAGGCATTCAATTGATTAATTAATAAATCTGCCATTTCAAACCCTCTTAGATTATTAAACTTCTCTGGCAAATGATTCAATGGTTGTATTTGTTCTCTTAAATGTCCACCCAATGACCAAGATTGTTCCACAACTGTAACTTGAAGTCCTATTGAAGCAGTTTCATATGCTGCCGCCAATCCTGCTGCTCCTCCTCCAACAATTAAAACATCGGTTTCCATTTCAACTACTCCTTACATTTGGATCATTTCTGCAACTCATTATTTCCATTCCACTTTCAATGAGTGTACTGCAAGCTCTGATATGCTCTTCTCCATTTATTGTCACATAACAGCTGTGACAGCGACCATCGTTACAATAAACACCTCGAGATTGATTAAGTTTTCTGCTCACTCCAAGTTTTTTCACATTATTAGCAAGCAAAGCCGCAGCTACTGTTTGCCCCTTCCTTGATTTTATAAGTTTTCCTTCATAGAATATGTCTACATCTGGATATTCTAACTCTCCAAACACTGGATGGACTTGTATATGCTCCCCCATCTCATCACCTCTTTTAGTAAAATAGCCGAATTAAAAATAATAAAAGATACTAGAATAAAGTTATAATATTATAACTTTATATTTACGAACCTATTTTCGTTTTAACTGAGAGAAAAAAATACTATATATATCAACAAAATTTAACTGTAGCCCTATGTGCTATCGCATTGGATTAAAAGCTTTTAAATCTACTTCAATCTCTTCTCCTAAAGCAATTTTTGCCGCTAAAGAACCTACATATGGTCCCATTGTTAGTCCAGATGCACCCAAGCCAGTTGCAATTATGACATTATCTAATTCTGGTACTTTACCTAATAAAGGTTTAATATCCGGGCTCATCGGCCGGAATCCTATCCGGATTTCTTTTAAATTGTTATTCGCAAGCCCTGGCGCAACATGCAATCCCTCATTTAACACTTCTTGAACTCCCCCAGCAGTAATTCGATAATCAAAACCGCTTCCATCTTCACGAGTCGCCCCAAATGCGATTCGATTATCATCAAAGGAAACAATGTAATGACTGCTTTCTTGCGGAAGAACAACTGGCCATTTTGATGTATCTTCATCTACAGATAAATGAACTATTTGGCCGCGCTGAGGTTCTTGATGAATAGAAACGCCTGCTGGTTCAAGCAGTTCATTCGTCCAAGAGCCTGCCGCTACAATAACTTGATCAGCTTTTATATCCTCTTCTTTTATGGAAACTACGACTTTGCTGCCTTCTTTCTTCAATGCAGCTTTTCCTTCAATTACCCTCCCTTTATTTTTCTTCACTGCTCGAACTAGAGATTCAGCCAGTAACCTTCCGTCCAGCCTAGCAGAACCGGAAATATAAAGGGCATGTAAATCCTCACTTAATGGCGGAAAATATGTTTTTGCCTGTGGAGCTTCCAATACCTTGATTTCACCAATAATCGGAAATTCCTCTTTTTTCTTTTCCACTCTTTCCTTCAATTCATGAATCACATTGATGTCTGTACTTGTTGCCAGCGCTCCAGTTTGTCCGTAGCCAGTATTTGTCTCACCAAGTTCTTCTAAAGATTGAATCAATTCGGGATAATATTGGGCGCCCCTGCTCGATATCGCAAACCAGTCAGGGTCATCCACCCGCGAAATCCAAGGACATATAATACCCGCACCTGCTAGGGTCGCTTTACCATCAAATGCTTCATCAATTAAAATAACCTCATGATTTTCTTTCTCTGATAAATAATAAGCGGCACATGCTCCAACAACTCCCGCTCCAATCACTACAATTTTCATCTTCTCTCCTCCAATGTCTCGCTTTTTAATGGATAATGACATTTAACAAAATGTCCAGGCTTTAATTCTCTTAATTCTGGTCTTACCTTTCTGCAATGCTCTCTGGCAAGCGGGCAGCGTGAAGAAAACTTGCAGCCCATCACCTCTGTTTCCTCTTGATTCAATTCATCCGCCACAGCATCCTCGTTAACAATTGTCCGGTTTTTAGGATCTGTTGACGGCACTGCGGAAATTAATTTATCTGTATAAGGATGGAGCGTCGTTTCAAACAGCTCATCCTTATCAGCCATTTCAACAATTTCCCCCATATACATCACAGCAATTCTGTCGCTTACATATTTCACTGCGGGAATACCATGAGCAATAAAAATATATGTCAGACCTAGCTCTTCTTGCAATCGATTTAGCAGATTTAGGATTTGCGCTTGAATAGAAACATCCAGAGCAGATACCGGCTCATCACATATAATCAAATCAGGGTTTAAGGCAATTGCCCGGGCAATACCAATCCGCTGTCTCTGTCCACCACTAAATTCATGCGGAAAACGACTCGCCAATTCCGGGTCTAGTCCAACTGTTTCCATAAGTCCGTTGACTCGCTTTTCAAGCTGCTTCCCCTTACAGATCTTATGCGTTTTAAGTGGTTCAGCAATAATATCTGTCACTCGCATTCTAGGATTTAATGAAGAAAAAGGGTCTTGAAAAATCATTTGAATATTTTTCTTGTATGGCTTAAATTGCTTATGGCTCATCCCTATAATGTTTTTTCCTTCATAAAAAACCTCACCAGCGGTTGGCTCAACTAAGCGGATAATCGAATTACCGGTTGTTGACTTTCCGCATCCTGACTCACCGACAATTCCTAGAGTTTCTCCTGGATTAACATAAAATGAAACATCATCTACTGCTTTTAAGTATTTTTTTTCCCCTTTCAGTTTCCCTGAGGAAATCGTGAAATATGTTTTTAAGTTTTTTACCTCGAGGAGCGGTTTTTCTGCTGCTAATTTTTCAGCCTTCTTTTCTATTACTGTTAAGCTGTCTTTACCCATGCTGCTTCCCCTCCTCACTATATAACCAGCAATTCACCATTATATTTTCCCCAAAGTTAGTATCTTCTGGAACTTCTGTTTTACAAATCTCCATCGCGAATGGACAACGCGGATGAAATGGACAGCCGCTCGGTTTATTCACAGGGGCAGGCACGTTTCCTTTAATAGGATTGAGAACTTCTTTTTGATCAACAGATGGCGTACTATTAATTAACCCTTGTGAATAGGGGTGTTTCGGATTTGCAAAAAAGTCTTCAACATTATTTTCTTCCACAATTTTTCCGGAATACATTACCGCTATTCGATCCACCATTTCCGCAACTACACCTAAATCATGAGTAATCAATATAATCGACGTGCCCAGCTCACGGGAGATTTTTTTCATCAGTCCTAATATCTGTGCTTGAATTGTCACATCTAAAGCAGTTGTAGGCTCATCAGCAATTAGCAGCTCGGGGTCACAAGCGAGAGCAATCGCGATCATCACCCGCTGACGCATTCCTCCTGACAGCTGGTGCGGGTAATAATCATATTTTTCATCTGCTTGTGGTATTCCAACGATTTTCATCATTTTTAGCGCATGTTCTTTCGCTTGTTTTTTTGAGTAATTACGATGCAATAAAACGGATTCAGTTATTTGCTTGCCGACGCGAATCAAAGGATTTAATGAAGTAAGCGGTTCTTGGAAAATCATCGAAATTTCATTGCCGCGCACTTTTCGCATTTCCTTCTTTGAGAATGTCGATAATTCCTGTCCCTTAAATAAAATGCTCCCTGATTCAATTTTCCCTTTATTCCCGAGCAACTGTAAAATTGATAATGATGTTACACTTTTTCCACATCCTGATTCACCGACAATACCAAGTACCTCTCCCTTTTTGACAGAAAAAGAAACGCCATTTACAGCTGGAATCGACCCGTAATCTGTGTGGAAATGTGTATGCAGGTTTTTCACTTCAAGTAAATCCATTTTTATCATCCCTTTTTATAATCTCGGATCCAATACATCCCTCAGCCAGTCACCTAAGAAAATAATGCTGAGAACCGTAATCGTAATAGCCAGTCCAGGGAAGGTCCCCATCCACCAATGTGTAGCTAAATAATCTCTCCCATCATTCAGCATGCCGCCCCATGAAATATCAGGCGGCTGTATACCTATTCCGAGGAAGCTAAGCGATGCTTCCAAAATAATTGTCGTTGCCACACTCAATGTAGAAATAACAATAAAGGTAGACATTACATTGGGAATTAAATTTTTTCGGATAATGGTCCAGTGACTTGTTCCGATTGTTTGTGATGCTTTAACAAATTCGCGTTCTTTCAAACTTAGTACTTCACTGCGAATAATTCTGGCATAGTTTACCCATGTCGTTAACCCGATTACTATAATGAGCATGAATAGATTTGGAGAAAAGATTGTCAAAACAACCATGATAAATAGGATACTTGGAATTGAAAGAAATGCATCAACAATTCGCATCAATACTTGGTCAACCCATTTACCAAAGTAACCAGCGGCAACTCCAATTAATAGTCCAATTGCACCGGCAACAACAACCGATAATACTCCGACAATTAAGGAAACCCGTGTTCCATAAACGAGTCTGCTAAAAATATCTCTTCCTAAATTATCTGTCCCAAGTAAGTATTCAGACATGCCTCCTTCTTGCCAAGAAGGCGGTACTAATATATGCGACAGATTGGGTTCGACTGGGTTATGCGGCGCGATATAGCCTGCAAAGATTGCTACTATTGAAATAGTTGTTAATACAATTAAACCAACTAAACCAGTTTTACTTTTTAGAAGTAATTTTATAAACACTGAAAGTTTGCTTCCTGGCTTTATATTTACTTTTGACTTCGAATCTTTAAGTGCCGAAGTAGCATCTTCCATATGGAACACCTCCTTAGCTATATTTTATACGAGGATCGATAATCACATAGATTAGATCAGTAATTAAGTTTACAAGAATAACAAAAATTGCTATGATAAATACAGCCGCCTGAACAACTGCCATATCACGGGCGTTTACTGCTTGGACTAGAAGCATCCCCAAACCTGGCCATTGAAACACTGACTCAGTTATGATAGAACCACTGACAAGAATTGATAATTGTAAGGTTGTAATTGTCAATACAGGAATTAAAGTATTGCGAAAAGCATGATAGAAAATTACCTTTTTGTCAGAAACTCCTTTACTCATCGCAGTACGTATATAATCCTGACCAAGTGTATCTAACATTGAAGAACGAACAAGCCTTGTCATCTCTGCTGCAACCGATGTTCCTAGAGTAATAGCCGGTAAAATGAGATGAAGCATTGTCCCTCGGCCAGAAACTGGAAATATTGGAATCATCACTGCTAAAACCAAAATCAGCATGATACCAAGCCAGAAATTCGGCATTGCTTTTCCCAATACAGAGCCACCTGTTATAAATAAGTCAACAAACGAATTCCTCTTATTCGCAGACCAAATCCCAAGAGGAATAGAGATGATCAGTGATACTAACATCGCTGCTCCCGCTAGTTCAAATGTTGCTGGCAAACGTTCTAAAACCAGTGGGAGAGCCTCAGCGTTATAGCGAGTTGATACTCCGAAGTTACCCGTACTGATATCCTTGATAAAGCTCCCGTATTGAACTAAAAAAGGCTCATTTAAACCAAGTGATTCTCGCAAATTTTCGCGATCTTCCTGACTTGCATCCTCGGGTAACATCATAGAAACCGGATCCCCTGCATGATATACAAGGATGAATACTGCAAATGTAATAATGAAAAGAACTGGGATTACTTCAAGAAGCCTTTTGATGATATATTTACTCATTAACTCTCCCACCTAGAAAAAATTTAATATGTTGTCATTAGAATGGTTAGGAAGCTTATAAATAGATTTTAATTATTCTTTATAAGCTTCCATTTTTACATTCACACTTATTTAGGTAAAATATGATCATAATACATTGCTTCATCCAGACGTGGTTGAAACTCTATCGCATTTGATACACCATAATGTACTTTATCTTGATATAAGAACGTGTGCGGTCGTTCTTCCGCTATTGTTTTCTGAATTTCCTGGAACTGTTCATTCCGAGATTCACGGTCTAAGTTACGTGAAGCCTCTTTGAACAACTCGTCAATTTCTTCATTATGATAATCCGTTTGTCCTGCAGCCCGGTCAATTGTATAGTGTACTAAAGAGTAAGAAGCATCTAAAAGACCGTCAGCTAAACCAATCATAATTAACTCTTCATTTTCATTATTAGAATATTTATCAATAAATGTTCCCGATTCAAGAAGCTCTAGATTAACGGTGATACCTACTTGCTCTAGCATTACGGCAATTAATTCAGCTACTTGTCCATCAAGTGGGTAACGACCGTTTGATGAAGTAAAAGTAATCTCCAAGCCATCTTCATAACCCGCGTCTTTCAGTAACTCCTTCGCTCGTTCAGGATCATATACAGAAGTGTCATATAATGATGGCTCATAACCTTCTACCCCTTCAGGTACACGGGAACGAACCGGGACACCTGACCCGCCTAACACTGAATCAACGATCGCTTGTTTATCAATTGCTAAATCAATCGCTTCTCGAACTCGCTCATCAGCCGTTGCATACCCTTCTGTCATACGATTCATTAAAAGGATTACTCGAGTTGTTTCTCCCTCTACTAAAGAAGTACCTTCATTCTCATCAACCCGATCCCATTCATTTGGTGTTACATCTGTAATTAAATCAACACCACCAGTTAAAAATTCACTGACACGAGTGGAGCTTTCAGAGATCGCTCGAATTGTAACTGTATCCCAAACGGCTTCCTCACCGTAATAATCTGTATATTTCTCTAACTCAACTTGGCTATCTACATCCCAGTTAACAAATTTGTATGGCCCCGAACCAATCGGCTCTTTCGCAAAGCCTTCCATTCCTACTTCTTCTACGTAATCCTTAGGCATAATATCAGCACCACTTTTTGCTAAAACATGCTGCAGTGTAGGCATTGGACCGTCTGTAATAATTTCTACTTCATAATCACCTAATACATTGACTTCTTTTATTTGCGTAAAATAAGGATATTCCTTTAAGGACTTCTCAGTCATCACTCTTTCTAAACTAAACTTCACATCTTCAGCAGTTAATTCTTCGCCGTTATGGAAGGTAACACCTTCAATTAATTTAAAGTGCCAGGTTTCATCATCAATATTCTCGAAATCTTCCACAAGCTCAGGCACGATTTCCATATCTTGATTTCTGGCAAATAAGCGGTTATACATATTCCGGAATATCCGCTCTCCACTTGTACTTAAAGAATCTTGCGGATCTAAAGTTGTTATGTCAGCAGATTGTGCAATGATAAGATCCCGATTATCCTTTTTAGTTTTTGCACTTCCTTCAGAAGCATCTTGAGCCTCACCATCTTCTCCCGAACAAGCTGCTAAAAAGAGAACAGCTACAAACAGAAGAGCCATGTAAAAACTTCTAAATTTCATTTAAACTCTCCTCCCACTTTTTAAATCAGTTGATTCGTTAAAACGCTAATATCCCTAAGCTTTGAATTTCTTGATAATTGTTGCTACGACTTTAGTACCTTGGATAAAATCGTCAACTGTAATATTTTCATTTGGTGCATGAAACTTTGAGTTAGTATTCGCGACGCCGATTTGGACAGCTGGCATCGGGCAATTAGATAATAGCTTATACATTGGACTGGAGCCTGCCAGGTTACTATAAATAATCGGCTGTTCCTCATACACTTCATCCACTGCATCTAACACTAATTTTACAAATGGATGATCTGGGTCAGTATTATATGGTTCCAGATGGTTAAGGCTCTTAATCTCAATATGCTCAAAACCATGCTTGTCCAAATGCTTTCTTAAAAGTTCTACAATATGTTCAGGCGATTGCCCCGGCACTAATCGAAAATCTAATTTTGCTGTAGCTTTAGCTGGTAAAACTGTTTTGGCTCCCTGCTCGATATAACCTGATTTAATTCCGCAAATTGTACACGTCGGCTCAGCAATTAATCTTTTTTTCAAATCATAGCCTGAAACACCATTAATAAATTCATCTATTTCATAATTTGCTTTCGTGTATTCCTCGTCAAATTCCAATGTTTCAATAAATCTCTTTGATTGTTCTGTTAAAGGCTTAACTTTATCATAAAATCCTTCAATCAAAACTTTCTCATCCTTGGATTTCAATGTAGCCAAAGCCCAGGTAAGCTCCCATGCTGGATTTTCAATAATTGCAGCTTCTGAGCTATGCAAATCATTCTTTGCACCTTTTGCAATTAACTCAATATAAGCAATTCCTTTTACACCAAGCCCTACATGCAATCTTTTATTATTATATTCACGAAGCCCTCCTTCCCATAGAATTGCATCTGCTTGAATTTCAGAAGTATGCTCCCGAGCAAGCAGTTCCAAATGCGGACTCCCAACCTCTTCTTCTCCCTCAATAATAAATTTAATTCCAACTGGAAGTTTCCCGTACACATTTTGATAGGCGTCAACAGCAGCAAGCCTAGCAATTATATTTCCTTTATTGTCTGCTGCTCCCCTAGCAACGATTAGATCCTCCGTATAAGTTGTCTCAAACGGATTGGTTTCCCATTCATCAATCGGATCTTCTGGCTGAACATCATAGTGATTGTAGAATGCGAGCGTACTCTTTGACTCACCTTGAAATTCAGCAATCAATACAGGATAACCAGCAGTTTCTATTCTTTGTGTGCTTGCTCCTGCACTCTCAAATAACTCTTTCAGGATTAAAAACATTTCCTCCATCCCACGGTTTTGCGCGGAAACACTTGGTTGATTACAAACTTTCTCAAGCCATTTCAAATACTTTCTTCTCTTCTGGTTAATGTACGCATGAACCTGGTTCACAATCATCTTCCTTTCTTAGATAGAGATTTAAAACATTAAAAGATGGTATTGCTATATCATTTTCAGCTAATTTCTTTACTAAAAGCACCTTCTAATTCAAGAATCCTCCAATTATATAAAATGGGTCAAATAATGGAAAAATTAAAATCATATTTTTTACATATAAACATCTTTCTATTAGAACAGAAGGATGATTTACCTGTTTAGTTCCTTTATTTACAAAAATATAATATTATAACTTTATTACATTAAAGTAACGATGTCTACTAGTAAAAAATTAAATATCAACATTTATATAAAATTGATAATCCTCTTGGCTTACAACGAATTTTGAATACTCTATTAATTTGTTCTGTTTTGTTCGTGTTAATCTTTTTATAACAAATAAACGCTCTCCTTCAGGAACTTGAAGCAGTGCCGCTTCTTTAGCATTTGCATTTAATATTGAAAAATAGATTCGTGCTTGAGCCAAATCTATTGCATAATTATTTTGTAAGACGCTATATAGTAATTCGTCCTCAATTATTTTTTTCGTTAAGTTGGGAATTAGATCCGCGACCAAATATGTATACTCTAATACAACTGGCTTTGAGCCATTTAATTTTAAGCGAGTAAGCTTATACACTTCATCCTCCTCACTTATCTCAAGAGCTTTACTTATAAGTGGATTAGCCAATTGTTTTTCAAACTCCAATAATCTGTGGGGAAACTTTACTTCCTCATCTTGTCCATATTTAAGAGTTACCAAAGTCTGTATATCTGTCTCTATTTTAGATGTCACAAAAGTTCCTTTTCCGCGTTGTCGATACAATAGACCTTCATGAACCAAGTCCAATATTGCTCTTTTTACAGTAATTGTTGAAACGTCAAAAAGCTTTGCAAGCTCCTTTTCAGTTGGAATTTGATATCCCTTTGGCCAATCACCGGACACAATTTTCTCTTCAAGCAGGTCTTTAACCTGGATGTATAAGGGAAATGGCGCATTTTTATTAATCATAATTGCCTCCAAAAGTTTATAATATTATAACTTTATTGTTGAACATAATACCATCTTAAATAATTATGTCAACAGTTTTTATAATATTTAATGAAAACTTTATT
>NZ_JBBKBV010000020.1:0-62829 GCF_037892815.1 Oceanobacillus sp. HCA-5259
TCGAGGACAGAAAACGAAATGATAATGGATTAATGATACGGTTGTGTTTGTTCTTCTGTATTCGTTCATATACTTATTGTATTAGTTTTTCGTATAACTACAACAGAAACACAATAAATATAGAGCGGAACTTTCAGATACTTGAAGCACCACAAAACCTTATGGTTTTTGTGGTACTCCGTATCTGACCTCGCTCTCATCCCACCTCTAAAGGGGTGCTATCGCACCGTAGGGGGCTTTCCCGTTCGAAAAATCTGTAACTAACACCGAAAATGAAAATCTCCTGATGCTGTAACACCAGGAGATTTTTCTGATTATAAATTCGGATTCAACAAAACTCGAGGAATGACAAGCACTATAGCACTATTTTTTCCAAATTGTATTTTTCTGCTCTTGTTCATTCACAACAAGTTGAAATACATCCGGTCGCGCATAATGACCAACTACATCAAAGTCAAATTGAGCTTCTGCAATTTTTCCAAGGTCTATATCCGCGTATAAAATTTCTTCTTTACCAAGCACAGGCTCTACTAAAAATTCGCCTAGTGGGTTCACAATACAACTTCCACCCCGCGTCATTTCATTTGGCAAACCTTCAAATTCCTTACGAGATGAAATATCCTCAGGATACATATCTTTCGTGGAATATTGATTACATGACAGAACAAAGCATCTCCCCTCAACTGCAATATGTCGCATTGTTGAGAACCAAGTATCTCTCCCATCTGCGGTTGGCGCAATATAAATCTGTACCCCCTTCTCATACATTGCAGCACGAGCAAGTGGCATGTAATTTTCCCAACAAATAAGCGAACCAATCCTTCCATATGGGGTATCAAAAACGGGAAGTGTACTGCCATCTCCTTCTCCCCAAATCAGTCGCTCCGAACCAGTCGGCTTTAATTTTCGATGCTTACCGAGTAATTCTCCGTTTGGCCCGAAAAATAATGCCGTACAGTATAAAGTTCCTTGACTTGATTCGTTTTCCTTTTCAATCACGCCTATCACTACATATGCTTTTGCCTTTCTCGCTGCTTTTCCAATCGCCTCTGTTTCCACACTAGGTACGGTAATTGAATTATCCCAATACCTAAAAAAGTCTTCCCGTCCTTCGTCAGACCGTGATCCTACCACAGCCCCAAAGGACATCCCTCTCGGATATGCCGGAATGAAAGCTTCCGGAAAAACAATAATTTTTGCATTTTCTTGACCCGCTTCTTCAATTAAACGAATTGTCTTTTTTACTCCCCCCTCTTTATCCATAACTACAGATCCAGCTTGAACGACTGCTACTTTATACGGATTGTCTTTCGCCATTGTAATCATCCTTTCGTGTACTCTCAGAAGGGAAATAAATTTCCACCATTTCCCTATGATGTTTATATTTATCCTCTTCATTGCTATCTACTGTTAGCATACTAACAACCAAAAAGGTGATAGTTCCTAAAATAAAACCAGTTGTGGCCGGTCCAAACGGTAATGGAGATCCGAAAATATAGATAAGAACTAGTGCCGCTTCCCCAACCAGAATTGATGAAATTGCTCCAGCCAATGTTCCTTTCCTCCAAAATAATGGCCCAATTGCTGCTGGAACTAATTGTAAGACAATCCCGTAACCTAATGCTGCAACCGGAATGAGAAATCCTTGGGCGGCCGGAATAAACGCAAAAATTACAACAATTAACGTCATCAATAAGACTGTAATTTTACTTATAAATGTTGTGCGCTCAGGTGATACATCTTTATCAATAAAACGTACGTAAATGTCATTAACGAGCAAGCTCGCTGATGATAATAGGGCACTATTTATTGTCGAAATCCCAGCAGCAATTACTGCAGCTACAACGATAGCACCAAAGATAGGTGCATAAGATGAAAAGAATAAAGGGATAATCGTATCACTATTTTTTAAACTCAATCCTGGTACAAGGCCACGAGTGTGTGCTAGCATCCCGATAAACAATGCCCCAAGTGCCATCAACCATGAATTCCAGAAAGGGGTTATAATTGACGTTTTCGCCAAGATCATCGGGGATTTAGCGGAATAGAATTTCTGCCACATATGTGGCATAATCCAAAAACCAAACATTAACCCGACAGCCGTTTCCGCTATACCCGAGAAATCTCCTTTATTAACCAGAATATCTGGAGCCACAGACTGCAAGTTTACAAAGGCATTAAACCCACCCGCACTATAAATGAAAATGAGCGTGATTATAAGTAATGTAGTACCGAAGAAAAAGCCCATAAATGTATCTGCCCACGCTGCACCCCGGCCACCACTCAGCGTTACAATAATCCCGACAAAAACTCCCATTATTAATATTCCAATCCAATATGGAATTGCATTGTTCGTCAAGCTGCTCAATGAAAATGCTCCTCCAGTAATTTGAATCAACATATATGGAATGAGTCCTATCATTCCAACGAAAGCAAACAACAACCTCAAGAAAGGGCTTTTATAATACTTTTCCATCATATCTCCGGGCGTTACAAAGTCATGTTTACGACCGAGATACCAAATTCGCGATCCAAATAGCCAGATAAATAGTGCATGCACAACAGCCCAAGCGGCAAAAGCTGAAAACCAGACGCCATCCCTGTAGTGATTTCCAATGGAGCCAAGTAATGTCCATGTACTAAAGTAACTCGCCCCTGTAGTCATCGTCATTACAATCGTTCCAAGACTTCTATTCGCTAAGAAAAAATCACTTGGCGTTGCAATATTTGACTTTGAAGCTAAACCGCTAATCCAAAGTAAAATACCAAGAAAAAGAATTAACACAATTATCGTAATAACTACCTGACTCATACTTGGTCACTCTCCTCGTCTTTTTGCATCACCCGTTCCACATTTAAAGCAAAAGGCTTGAAGAACTTAAAATAAATAACAAATATGATAACCGTATTGATTAGATTCAAGAAAAGCACCCATGCTAAAGGTTGAGGCAAAAAACCGATAAACTTCAATTCATTCATAACCCCAAAGTTAGGTAAAAATGTTAAGAAATAAATAATAAAGAAGCCGGTAATCCATATTGCGTGTTTTTTTCTCATGATATTTCTCCTTCCTTTAAGTTCCTGGATTCATCTAGCTCTTTAAAGATTTAATTTTACATTCTGTAAATTATGAAGTAAAATACAAATTAGGAATTCAAATTATTCCTTTAAGGAATTGAATGAGGGCGATAATATGCAATTAAGGTCATTAGAAGTTTTTGTAACGGTAGCTGAACACGGAAGTTTTACAAAAGCCGCTGAAGCACTGTACATCGGTCAACCAGCCTTGAGTAAAACCATCCAAAAATTGGAACAGGAATTGGACGTACCATTAATTGATCGATCAAGCAGAAAAATTCAATTAACCAACGAAGGGAAATTACTTTATCACGAAAGCAAAAACATTCTAGAAAAAATCTCCATCATTCCAGTAGCTTTAAATAAAATTTCCCAGGAAATTATCGGAGAATTAAAAGTTGGTATTCCACAAATCATTGGATCTGTTTTTTTCCCGGAAGTGGCTTATCAATTTTTAAAAAGATATCCGAAAGTAATACTTCAAACGGAGGAACACGGGGGTGTCATAGTAGAAAACCTTGTATCACATGGAGACTTAGATGTCGGGTTTGTTGTGCTTCCTGCTGCCAACACACTAGATGCCGAACTCATTTATCAAGACGAATTCATCGTTTGCGTTTCATCATCCCACCCGCTTTCTAAAGTAAATGAAATCCGTCTAGCAGATTTGAAAGATGAAAAGTTCATCTTCTTTGATAAATCTTTTGCATTATACAACCTTATAAGAAATCATTGTCTGGAAGCAGGTTTTTCACCTGATATCGCCTTTCACAGCACGCAATGGGATTTAATATTGGAACTCGTTTCTGCACAACTTGGAATAGCAATCATCCCTAAGAAACTTAGTATGAAATTAAATGGTGTAGATATAGTAGATTTACGTATTAAAGACACAAAAATGAGTTGGGATATAGGAATCATCACTAAAAAGGGTGCTTACCAATCCCCCGCCCTAAAAGAATTCGTTAATATCGTCAAAGAAATTTATAGCATCTAAAATTGTTTAAAATCCAACCTATGCCTATCAAGAATACAAAAAACATCAGCTAGAAATTTGCTGATGTTTTTTGTTTAAAATTTAACCTTCAAACGAAAACCAATTAAAACACAATCGTCTTATTCCCATGCACAATAATCCGGTCTTCCAAATGCCACTTCACCGCTCGTGCAAGCACACTACGCTCAATCGCTTGTCCAATCTTCTTCATCGCTGCCACATCATCACGATGATCCACGCGGCCGATATCCTGTTCAATAATTGGACCTTCATCCAAATCATCCGTCACATAGTGCGACGTCGCACCGATCATCTTCACACCCCGATTAAACGCACGCTCATATGGATTTGCACCAATAAACGCTGGTAAGAAGGAGTGGTGGATATTGATAATTTGGTTATTGTACTCTTTCACAAAATCAGGCGTTAGAATCTGCATATAACGTGCAAGAATTACGAGATCCACATCATACTGCTTTAGAATCTCTTTTTGTTGCGCTTCCGCCTGGGTACGAATATCCTTGTTTGCTGGAATATAGTGGAACGGAATGCCACGGGATTCTACCATCGCTCTTACAACTTCATGGTTACTGACGACAACAGCAATATTCGCCATCAAGTCACCGCTCTCCCACTCCCACAAAAGTTCGAGCAGGCAATGCGGCTCTTTTGAAGCGAAAATTGCTACGTTCTTCAGCTCATGCACGTACATGATATCATAGTGCATATCGAATTTTTCAGCGATTGGAGTGAAATCCTTTTCCAAATCTGCTTTTTTATCCATCAAACCCGGACATTCGAATTCAATCCGCATGAAGAACTGTCCACCCTCTGGATCTAGGGTATATTGGTCTGATGTTACAATATTTGCCCCATGTTCATAAAGAAACTGGGATACTGTAGCGACAATTCCCGGCTGATCCGGACAACGGATTAGTAGACGTGCCCGATTTTCATTATCTTTTTGATACGCTTGAATTTTCTCCTCTGTATAGGTATGCATATATGTTCCTCTTCTCATCTAATTTTACCGTTATTACCTACTTTATGAAACTCAGATAAAAGCGTCAAGTAAATAAACAAAACAAGTGAGAAAGCGCCTGTCAGCACAACGTTTTAGTTTCAATAAAACGCAAGGTGCGACAGGCGCTTATTCAACTCCAGACAACCGCAATTATTTTTAATGGCTGGTCTCCTGTGTTAACCAAGCCGTGACTCCCGCCTTTCGTAATAAGGCAGAGATCACCTTTCGACACGACATGTTTTCCTTCATCATCCTGGAAGTTGCCAGTTCCTTCAATAATATAGTAGGCTTCCGCATCTTTATCATGCAGATGGAAACCAATCGAGCCTCCAACTGGTATGCTGACTTCTGCAAACATATCAAGACCAGCAATCTGATCTTCTTTTGTCAATTTACGAGATATATCCACGACACCATTTCCACCATACATATTTTCCAATGATTCTACCGTATCTGAACGTTTAATCATCTTATCACCCTTTAATTAAAAAGACTTGGCAGGAATGTAGAAATACTTGGTACAAAAATAATTAATAAAATAACAACAACAAGAATACCAATTACATGTAAAATATAAGGCAAGGTATCTTCAATCCCCATATTCCTATCCGTCACACTTGCTCCGGCAATTAAAGACAAACCTACTGGAGGCGTTACGTTCGCCAGTGCGAAGTTCATAATGAGCACCATTCCAAAGTGAATCGGATCAATTCCGTACTCCATCGCAATGGGCATGAATACTGGGCTCAGTAAAATAATAAGTGATGTTACTTCTGTCAACATCCCAAGAATGAGGAGGATAACCGACACAACTAATAAGAATTGCAGTGGCGTATTTGCAAACTGCAAGAAAAATTCTGAAATCATTGCAGGAATTTTATTTACCGTTAATACATATGTAAATGCATTCGCAACGGAGATAATTATTAAAATCGTTGCTGACGTTACTGCTGATGAAGCCATGGTTTTTTTAAACTTGGTAAATGTAAGTTCTTTGTAAAACATTGACAAGATAAAGCTGTACACAACAGCAAGTACTGCCGCTTCCGTAGCCGTCGCAAATCCGCTGAAAATACTTCCCAAAATAAAGATTGGTGTTAACAGCGGGAAGAATGCTTTCAGACTAATTCTAAAAAACTCTTTTCCTGTCATTGAAGGGGGCTTGTCCGCACCAAAGCCTTTCTTCCTCGACATAAAAGCGACGTAAATACAGAGAAGCACAGTAAGTACAATCCCCGGCAAGACACCCGCGATAAATAGATCTCCTATTGAAATATTTGCTGTAATTCCAAGGATAACCATTGTAATACTTGGCGGAATAATCAGCCCAAGCACCCCTGCCGGTCCAATAATACTTGCGATAAACGAATTGCTATATTTCTCTTCTTTCAGTCGCGGTACTAGAACTGAACCGACCGCATACGTCGTTGCAACTGTTGAGCCGGATACCGTTCCGAACAACGCACTTGTTACAACGGTTGTCATGCCTAGCCCCCCAGTTAAACGACCGACAAAGGCCCGAGCAAACTCCATTAACCTGCGGGTCAGGCCACCTTCTCCCATGATGTTCCCGGCCAAAATAAATAGTGGAATAGCAAGATAAGAGAAATTATTTACACCAGCAAACATTCGCTGTACAAGTATTTCTAGCGGAACATTTCCGAAAATCATCAATCCCGCACTAACAATACCAAGGATAAAAGCGATTGGCATTCCTAAAAATAGAAGTCCAAAAAAGATTGCTAGAATCAAAATAATCATACGCTTGGTTCCCCCTCTCCTGTAGGACTAAACATGTCTGTAATAATAAAATAAATGGAAAAGAGAGAACTAAGCGGAATCGCCAAATAGAATAATCCCATCGGCAACTGGAGCGTCGATGATGTTTTTGCCATAGCCATCATTGTTAATCCGAATCCATAGTAGACTAAAACCCCAAAGAAAAGAATCGTTAGAACATGAACAGAAAAATAAATAATTCTTTGCAGCTTCGGCTTTGCTCGTTTCACGAAAAATGTCACAGCTAAATGCATTTTTTCATAGATTGCTAAACTCGTACCTAAAAAGGTAAGCCAGACAACTAATAAACGAGCAAGTTCATCTGCCGCCGGGAAAGAAATACCCATCATTCTTGTAACGACTTGCAGAAACACAATTATTGTTAATCCAGTAATTGCTATTACACATAAGTAAACTAATATCTTTGCTATGATTTCTTTTGCTTTCATAGGTACCTCTTCCCCTTATTTTTCTAATGGTGCATAAAGTGAAACTTCATTCGGTGGGGAATTCCTCCCCCCCACTGAATGTTAGTTGAACAGAATCAGGTATTTACGGGCTGTATATCCTCCACTTAACATTTTGGTTTTCCCTCTTGTTTAGAGGTGGGGGGATTACAGTCCGTTAATACGTGATAAAAGAATAAAGGAAGAGAACTTTATCCCTCTTCCTCATCACTTACCAGCCAGACGCCTTACGATAAACATCCATCATTTCCTCGCCAAAAACGTCTTCTTCCCATTTCTCATATACTGGTAGCATTTGTTCACGGAATGTCTCTATGTTCACATCTTCATTCACTTGCATCCCTTGACTTTTTAGTTCTTGGATATACGCTTCCTGTTGTTCATCATTTTTTGCGTTCACTTCTTCTTGAATCCGTTCTGCTTCCGCTAAAATGATTTGCTGATCTTCTGAAGAAATTTCTTCCCACACATCCGTCTTCACAACGAGCATAACCGTGTTATAAAAATGTCCAGTCAAAGAGAAATAGTCCTGTACTTCATAAAGCTTCGGTAAAACAATATTTGCGAGCGGATTTTCCTGAGCATCAATCGCACCTTGTTGAAGCGCCCCGTACACTTCACTGAACGCCATTACAGTAGGCATTGCACCCATTTGCTCAAACGCGTCAATCCGAAGTTTTGTCTCCGCAACTCGAATATTAAGACCATCCATATCTCGAGGCTCCACAATCGGCCCCCGATTATTTGTAATATGCCTGTAACCCCATTCCAGATAGCCAATTTTTGTCATCCCTTGTTCGGCCATAATGTCTGCGAGATACTCACCAAATTCTCCTTTATAAGCTGCCCGCGCATGGTCGATGTCCTTCCACATATACGGCAGATCTTCAATCGCCATTCGCATATCCAGCGCCTGCATCGAGCCAACCATAATTGCTGCCGAATCCATAGCACCTAACTGCACTTGTTCAAGCATCTCTGTTTCCGAACCGAGCAAACTATTCGGATAGATATCAAATACGATGCGACCATCTGTTTTTTCTTCAACCTCCGCTGCCATATCTTCAATCAAATCAGATGCTGGTGTGCCTTCTGTTAAGGCATGCCCGAGCTGAAGTGTAACTGTATCAGCTTGATCGGCATTCGCGTTAGAACAAGCTGATAGTATAATGAACAGCGAACCAGTTAATAAAACTATCTTCCATTTATTCATAACATTCACTTTCCCCTCTTTTGTAGAAAACGAACGACCAGAAAGCATTAATCCTATGTATTACAAGCTGAAAATTAACGTTTGTCTATCATTTAATTTAGTGTGCTGAAATATTAGTATACTGTATACTACAATACATAAATATAAAAGTCAATACCATTCGAATAAACAGAAAACACTATATAAATAACATTTTACTGCCATGCTCCTGCATTTAACGGAGTCAAATTTATTTCTTGAGTTTACAAAATATTTTATTTAATGTATGATAATGACTAAACCTGTATACTGTATACAAGACCCGCACACGCACAGCTTTAGAATAAAGGAGATAAAATACATGCTAAGCAAAATAAACGCTCGCGTAAAAAAGATTTCCGTACCAGGCATTCGTGTCTTTGCAAATAAAGTCAATGAATATGAAAACGGCATCAATTTTACGATCGGTGAACCTGACTTTCCAACACCCGAAAATGTAAAACAAGCTGGAATAGAAGCGATAAAAAACAACTTAACCGGCTATTCCCACAATGCTGGGCTATTAAACGTCCGCCAAGCGGTCTCACGCTTTTTTGAGGAAACGTATCATTTTTATTACGATCCAGCAAATGAAATTGTTATAACAAACGGTGCTAGTGAAGCAATTGATTCGGTGTTGCGTACCATTTTAGTAAGTGGAGATGAAGTCATCTTGACCTCCCCGATCTACTCTGGATACGAATCGATTATCCATCTAAATGGCGCAAAGTCTGTCACAATCGATACGACAGACACTGGATTCGTTCTCGATCCCGAACGTTTGGAACAAGCACTAACAGATAAAACGAAAGCAATTATCCTTAACTATCCATCGAATCCGACCGGAGCCACACTTAGCCGCGAACAGATGGAAGGAATTGTTGCTGTTTTAAAAAAACATGATATTTTTATTATTTCTGATGAGATTTATAGTGAAAACACATTCCATAGCAAACATTGTTCGTTCGCTTCTTTCCCGGAGATCCGTGAGCAATTATTTCTCATCCACGGACTATCGAAATCCCATGCAATGACAGGCTGGCGCATTGGTTATGTGCTCGGAAGTAAAAATTTAATGGAGCATGTATTGAAAGTACATTTAAACAACTCGATTTGTGCTTCCCTACCAAGTCAATACGCAGCAATCGAAGCACTTACAGCTGCAAAGGAAGCACCTGCTGAAATGAACAAGGCTTACATCGAACGAAGAGATTTTGTATACAAGCAGCTAAAGGAAATGGGACTTGAGACAACACTCCCGACCGGAGCGTTTTACTTTTTCCCATCGATTCAATCAACTGGCTTAACTTCAATGGAATTTGCGACCAAACTATTAGAGAACGAACAGGTTGCCGTCGTTCCAGGAAGTTCATTCACAGGGAATGGTGAAGGATTTATTCGAATTTCTTACGCTAATTCAATGGAAAATTTACAAGAGGGCCTCGCAAGGATAGAGCGTTTCCTTAAGAAATAATGGAAGGAAAAGGAGAAAAAGATGAAAAAAGTAGTTCAACGTGAAACCCTGTCTGATCAAGCATACCGGATTATTAAACAAGCGATCACGGATGGGAGATTGAAAGATAAAGAATCGTTGCCAGAAGAAAAGCTCGCAAAAGATTTGGGAATCAGCCGCACCCCGCTTCGTGACGCCTTTGCACGACTCGCGGCAGAAGGACTGATCATTCAACAAAAGGGAGCACCGGCAATCGTTGCTAGCTTTACGAAAAAGAATTCTCTTGAATATATGGAACTCCGTAGTTTACTTGAGGTATACAATATTGAAAAGGTAACGGTAAAAATGAGTGACGAAGGAATTGAAAAATTGCAGGAAAATCTAGCAAGCCAGCGCACAGCAATTAATGAAAATAAGTATAACGAGTTTATTGAGCTTGATCGTGATTTTCATCTACTGTTGGCAGCTTGCAATGACAATGAGGAAATAAAAAAAGTCATTCATCGCATGAATACTGGTGTTAACCGAGCATTTCTTATTCTATCAAGCACCGTTCCTAAGAGTGCGGAGGATGCTTACAAGGAACATCAAGAAATTTTGCAAGCATTAGAACAAAAGGATGTCGTTACAGCGAGGAACAGTATGCTTGTTCATATGAGCAATGTTAAAAAACGTTTTTTAAGCTACTATGACCACGCGGAAAATAAGAATTAGCCTATACAGGGAGGTATCTATCATGCTTTGGCAAACGGAACAACAATTGGAAGATTTACTATGTGAAGTTGTTAGCTGGGATAGTCGGACTGGAACAGAAGGGGAAATCCAGTTTGCTGAAAAAATAAAAGGTAAGCTGCTCGAGTTAGAATACTTTAAGGAAAGTCCCACTCTCATTCAATTTCATGATGCAGGAAAAGAACGAAATGCCGTAACAGCTTTATACAAACAAGAAAACATCAAAAAAACAATCGTACTCATTAGCCACTTCGACACGGTACATACAGAGGAATTCGGTGCACTTGCTGATTTAGCTTTCCAACCACAGGAACTAACGAAAAAATTTAAAGAAATGCTTGATTCGTTACCAGAAGATGTACGATGTGACGTTACATCCGGTGATTATTTGTTCGGGCGCGGTACGATGGATATGAAGATGGGTATCGTTCTGCACCTTCATCTGCTTGAGCAAGCCATTCATGAAAAGTGGCCAGTTAACCTGCTCCTTGTCACCGTTCCCGATGAAGAAGTGAATTCGAGCGGTATGCTTGCCGCGGTTAAAGGACTTGTAGATACCCGAGAGCGTTATGATTTAAATTACACCCTATTTTTAAACAGTGAACCGAGTTTTTCCATGCAGCCACAAGACGAGCAGTATTATATTTATTCCGGAACGATTGGAAAAATCATGCCCTCAGCGCTTTTTTATGGGCGAGAAACCCATGCCGGCGAACCTTTGCAAGGAATCAATGCACACTATATGGCTAGTTTTTTGACGAAGAAAATGGAATATAATCAAGCGTTTAGCGAGGAAGTATATGGCGAGCGCACACCGCTTCCACTTTGCTTAAAAACCTATGATTTGAAAGCGGATTATTCCACACAAACATCCAACCACGTTGCAGCGCTTTACAACGTCTTTTTAATGAAACGAAATGCGAAAGAGACGATGACTTCTTTCCGTGAAGTCGCAACAAAGGCTATGGAGGAATGCGCAGAAGAATACAGACGTGTGTTAGCAAGGGAAGAAAATAGTGAGGAGCACTTCAACATAGATGTATGGGAATATGAAGAACTATTGAATTATGCTAGGGGTAAACTTGGCAAAGAAAAGACGGAGGAAATAATTAAAGAAACCGTCGCACTTCCCAATTTGGATCAGCGGGAAATTTCCATGAAAGTATGCGATCAAATAATGGCTCATTGCCAAGAACTTGCACCAGCATGCATTTTATTCTTTGCGCCGCCGTATTATCCGGCAATAAATTCTTCAGATGACCCGCTCGTTCAGGAGAAAATTCTGTTAACGAAGCAGCTGCTTCAAGATCATTTTAATGTAAAGGCGGAGCAAGTGCATTATTTTAATGGCATTTCTGATTTGAGTTATGTGAATTACGATAAGGATGATAAAGGCTGGGAATCTTATCAAAATAATACACCAGTTTGGGATTACTTATATACAATTCCATTTGATGAAATGCAGAAGCTCCAAGCACCGGTCTTAAATATTGGACCATTCGGGAAAGATGCCCATAAATTGACGGAGCGGCTTCATAAGCAAAGTGCTTTTGTGCATATCCCTTTTGTTTTGCGGAAGGTGGTGCAGACTATGTTTGATGGAGTGACTGCTGGAGTAGGAAAAGAGTGAAGATATGATCTTCACTCTTTTTTTGGGGTTAAACCTTCTAAAGCCTAACAAACCCGCCAAATAACCAAATCAGCACTCCACTAACCACTCCCACAGAAACTGCTGCGACAAATCCAATATAAAACGGCTTTAGCCCTAATCCTTTAAACATCTTGAAATTCGTTGATAGTCCAACTCCAGCCATCGCCATCCCAAGGAGATACGTCGTTCCAAATGAACTAAGATTTGTATAGATACTGCTCCAGCTATCAGACGCGAAAATACCAAATGCATTTCCTGTACTTTCCAATGTTGCATCCCCGATCGTTCGCATAATAGAAAGAATTAGAAATCCAATGACAAATAACGGAATGAATGTATACCATTTCGGCAACCTGTCCTCTTTATTTTCTGCCTGAACAGCCTGCTCCTTCGACTTGCTAAAAAATAAATAAGACACAAAAGGAATGATCGCAATGATAAATAGATTTCTCGTCAATTTCGTAACCGTTGCTGCATCCACCACTTGCGGCATCTGATAAAACTGATCATAAATTAACGCTGCTCCGGTCACCTGCGCTGTATCATGGATAGCGGTACCTAAGAATAACCCAGCCTTAATCGCATCCTCCGCAAATAAGAAATGAGCGAGAAATGGATACAACAACATCCCTGTTAAACCAAAGATGGTAATATTCGCTACCGCATAAGAAATTTCATTTTCCTTCGCCTTTATTACAGGAGATGTCGCCATAATTGCAGTGACACCACAAATGCTCGTTCCGCTTGCAATTAAAGTTGCCAGACGCATGGACTGATTCATTTTATTAGCTAAGAATAAGGTTACAAATAAACCGACAGATATACATGCAACAATGAGCGGGATTCCGAATGCCCCGAGTTTTAAAGCTTCCATCAAACTCAATCGGAGACCGAGTAAAATAATCCCTGCCCGTAAGATATATTTCATCGAAAAGGAGATTCCTTTTGTAAAAATATCGGAGAGCCCGATTGAATTTCGAATAATAATTCCAAGTATAATTGCAACAAAAATTCCTGAGACTGGTGTTTCGCTGCCTTCAGATAATAAACCGATAGCTTTTAAACCTGCCCCGATGAGCCGAGCACCGTACATCCCGCTGAGCATGATCAGAAGACATAATAGAAGACCGGGTAAAATATTTATTAAAAAATGTGGTTCTTTTCGTTTTATTACATTTTGCAAGGTAACCTACCCTCCCTCATATGCGCACTTTTTCTCCATCCCTTATTATCGCATAACTAAGATAGTTTCGACAAAAATTTTAAGGATGATAGAAATTAAAACAACGGAACACTTGTTCTTTCACTTTAATTCTGTTATGCTATAACTAGAATCACATCTCGGTAAGTCCTCGTTAAATTCTAAAAACTTCAAAAGGGATGTGTTATAATGGAATTAACAAGATCACTTCGCCAGTACCCCCTAGAAAACATCATACACGATACTGTAAGAGACGAACCAGCAGACTACGGCAAGAACAAATCAGATTTTTCAAGCATCAAAAAGTTTAAAGCACTAAAACGGATACCGCTGTCAGGCTTGATGGATTTAAAGATTGATTATGCTTTTAAACAACTTTTTGGTATCGAAAAAAATAAACAAATAACTATTGTGTTTTTAAATGAATTTTTACAGAAAACAGGACGAGATCCAATTAAAGACATTACTTTCATCAATATCGAAGCAGGCGGAGAATATATCGATGATAAGCAATCAAGACTTGACGTGTTAGTCCTCACCACTGCTGGTGAAAAAATCAACGTTGAAATTCAGTTTACCGACCAATATAATATGATTAAACGGTCTATTTATTATTGGTCAGGAGTCTACCGCAGTCAGTTGCGTTCAGGAATGGGATACGACGAGCTAAGCGATGTTATTTCCATCAACCTGTTGAATTTTAATATTTTTGACCAAACGGAACGGTTCCATACGATGCATCATCTATTTGAAGATGAAGAACAATTCAAACTAACAGGTGTCATGGAGTTTCACTATATTGAAATGCCGAAACTGTTGAAAGCTTGGAAAGAAGATCAACTGGACCCTTGGAATGACGTTTTAGCCAGATGGTTATTATTGCTCGGTATGATCGATCATCGAAATAAAAAATTCTATGAAGATATTTACCGTGAATTGGAGGAGATTGCAATGGAAGATAAGACACTTCAAAAAGCGTTTCATAACTGGGAAGAGCTCAGCATGACACCAGAACAGTATTTAGCTTATGAATCTCGCTTAAAGCATATTTTGGATGAAGAAGCGGCAAAGCGGGAGGCAGAGCTCCGAGCACAGGAAGCAGAGAAAGATGGTATGGAACGTGGCATGAAACGAGGAATGAAACGTGGAATAGAACAGGGAATGGAACGGGGCGAGGAAAAAGCTAAAAAATCAATAGCCCAACGTCTTCTTTCAGATGGTACAGAAATCCAATACGTAATGAATATAACAGGGCTATCAAAAGAGGAAGTACTTGAAATTCAAAAAGATATAGCTGAATAAGTTGTCTTCAGCTACCTATCCGCTCATTATGATGGCTCCCAATAGGAGATAATGCAAAAGACCACCTCAGTCCAAAAAGGACAGAGTGGTCTTTCATATTACATATTTCAGCATCTTTCAGGAAATACTAGACGTTTTATCTCAATGATTACTGCTGGAAAATCAAGCTTATATTCATTTTCACTTACGACAGTTCCTGATTATGTAAGGCACCAAGCTCTTTATCTTTCACGATTACTTTTCCATATGTAGGTGTTTCTAAAGCATTAACCAACAGCACCATAAATATCATATGATACTTCACCGAATAAAAATGCTAAAGCATCCCTTACTTCAAATTCCTAGAGTTAGGTTAGTGAAATTGTTCACATATCATACACAGCTTTTGGCTTATTAAGCGTATATAATAAAGATAGAATCAATGCTCACCGATGAGTAAAGTTTCTAGTAAACTTTAGGAGGTTATCTTATGAAAAATGTATTTGTACTTGGAGGAACTGGTCTATTAGGATATCACACAGTTATGGAGTTACTTGGAAGAGGTTATGAAGTTTCGACAATTGCTTTACCACCTATGCCATCAGAGGATATATTACCCGCAAAAGTCAATTGTCGGCTTGGCAATATAAATGAGATGTCAGATGAAGAAGTATTAAAATTATTTGAGGGTATGGACATGTTTGTATATGCAGCTGGTGTCGACGAGAGAGTTGTACCTGATGCACCTGCTGATGCTTTCTTTTATCGTGAAAACGTATTACCAACGCAACGAATTGCACGTCTTGCTAGAAAAGCTGGGATTAAACGATTTGTTATATTCGGATCGTATTTTGCTCATTTCGCAGAACAATGGACAGATTTGCCTTTAATGGAGCAATCCTATCCACGTACTAGAATTTTACAGGAAGAAGTTGCGATCATGGAAGGATCAGGAGTGATGGACGTTATGATCCTCCGTCTGCCATATATATTTGGAACAATGCCTGGTCGCAAGCCTTTATGGGAAATGTTTTTACCACAAATTCAAGGTAATGAATTTGTACCAGTTTTAGGTGGCGGTTCAGCAATGATTACCGTGAAACAAGTCGCAGAAGCAGCGATCGGCGCCTTAGAACATGGCGAACATGGTGGAACGTATGCAATTTCTGGAACGAATATGAAACATAAAGCCTTCTTTGAAATCATTGCGGAAGTATTAGGTCAAAAAAATACGGTTGTTCAAGTTGTCGATTTAGAGCAGATGAAGCCAGGATATATACAAGGTGATGAACAAGCTGCAAAAGAAGGGAAAGAACATGGTATCCATCTAGAATTAACGGCAGAGATACAAAACCGTGATGCTTATTTAGATCCAGCAGATACAATGCCAATTTTACAGTATAACGAAGATGATATTCATGCAGCTATTGTAGAAAGTATTAAAGCATGCTTAAAGCTTTAGTAACGAAATACTTAACATAAAGTGAAACTCATTCAGTTGGGGTTTCCTTCCCCCCTGAATGTTAGTTGAACAGAATCAGGTATTTACGGACTGTATATCCCCCACCTTAACATTTTGGCTCTCCCTCTTGTTTAGAGGTGGGGGTATTACAGACCGTTAATCCATGATAAATAGCGTCTACAAACCACTTAGATGTATCATCAGACACCTTTATCTTGGTTGAAAAATCAAGTATAGGTGTCTTTCGATATGCCACTAATTCTGATTCGATATATTAAAATACGCCCATTAACACTAAGGCATTATAAAAAAACTAGTTGAGTGGCCCCAGACGAAACAATTCTCTTCAGATCCTATTCACTAGCTCCTATAAGGTCCTATTATTTCCACCTATAATGCAGCCGCTCCCTCATCAATCGAAATTACCGCTCCATGAATATAAGATGATTCTTCGCCTAATAAAAATGCTACGACATCCCCTACTTCATTTGGCTGACCTAATCTACCCGTCGGTACTTCTTCGGCCATTGCATCAATCGCTCCCTGTGGGAATGCTCTTACCAGCGGTGTCTCGTTCGCCCCTGGTGCAATCGCATTAATACGAATATTATCCCCGCCATATTCGGCAGCAATTGTTTTGGTTAAACCAATAATCGCATGTTTTGTTGCAGAAAAAGCCCCAAGTGTTGGCTTGCCGACCATACGTCCTAAAGAAGCCATATTCACTATCACACCACCGCCAGTTTTCAGCATTTCATTCACAACAAATTTCAATCCATAGAAGACACCATTCAAGTTTACATTTACAATGGAATGGAATTCTTCAATCGAGCATTCCAGTGTGCGGACTCCTGAACCTGAGATACCTGCATTGTTAAAGAATAAATCTACTCTTCCGAATTTGTCTATTGTCTCGGCAACATAACGCTGAACATCTTCCACCATGCTCACGTCCGCTTCAACAAAAATTGCTTCCACTCCAAACTCCTCACATAGCCTTACCGTTTCTTCTCCGCTTTCCTTTGACAGATCAACAATAGAAAGGTTTGTTCCTTTCTCCGCAAGCTTTAAAGCTGTTTCCCTACCAAAGCCACTACCACCACCTGTAATGATTGCTGTTTTTATCATATGAAAACCCCCGTTATTATCGTTAATTAAATCGATTGTGAATTATTGAACATTGAAGTTTTATTATATCATTAACAACTTAAATAATCTATCTCTCTTATTTAGTTAACTTAGAATTTACTTATTTACTCAACATTCGCAGTCTGAAACAGTTATGTATTCCTTGGCTATCTGGAGGTCCGCAGTCCCGACACCTCTCGCACCTGCTGAGCGGCTAGTGAGCCTCCTCTGGCAACTGTCAGTTTTATTTTCCCATTAACGTTTCATCTGGCTTAATGGGAAAACAACTGGGGGTTATTCTCCCTTTAGCATATTCTTCTTACTTTAACGGGAAAACAACTGAGGGTTATTCTCCCTTCAGCATGTTCATCTTACTTTAATGGGAAAACAACTAGGGTTTATTCTCCCTTCAGCATATTCTTCTTACTTTAATGGGAAAACAACTAGGGTTTATTCTCCCTTCAGCATGCTCATCTCACTTATCGGGAAAGTATCCGTCCGCCGGGCAACTGAACGGTAATCAGGGCACTAAAATAATAGCCGAGCAAGATACTTACGTTGAATGAAAGCATTCATTCATTTTGAGAAGACTTTTTTAATTAATAATGGCCAGGTACAACATCGAAGGTTAGGAGCGCTTAATTAGAATGATTTACTTTAATATTTTCAGAGTGCGAAAGTTGAGTTATTTACTTATTAGGGGCAACCTCTTCTCCACTGATTCCCACAACAATTCGACAGAATTCGAGTAGTGACATATACCTGAACCATGTTAGAATAGAACTAACTATGAACCGAGTGGTGATAATATGTTTAAACGTGTAAAAGAAGCAACTTATTTGACGGCTGAAAAGGCGTGGAGCTACCGGGCAATTCTCCGTTATTTTTTTATTCAGCATGAAAGAATGAGAGAATTTCTTTTCCCAGAAGAAATCTATGAATACCTTATTCAATATGACGAATTCAAAGACTATCCAATTGAAGCCCTTCACATTGACCTCGACACGCTGGTGAAATGGGGAAACCTCATAGCTAGACAAGAATTGGGTAAATCGCGAACCGTTGAAGAATTTAAAAAGAAGCGATTTCGTTACCAATCCACACCTTATACCATCGAATTTGAGAGAATGCTCATCCAGCTTGAAGGCATGGGAGAAGTATTTGGCGGCTCTCTTGAAAAATCCCAATTTGAACGCCTTTATCAATCCCTTGCAAAAATTGAACGTATTATCAAAGGAAACTTAATGGAAAAAAATGAAGAATGCGCTCAACTTTGGGATGATACTCTTTCCTATTTCCGGCAAATTACCCAGAACACATCCGACTATATTGCCTACCTAAATAGTGAAGAAGTTGAAGAGCAAATGCAAACGGAAGCTTTTCTCGTTTACAAGGATCAGTTTACTACCTATTTAAGAGACTTTATTATAGCGCTGCAAGGAACATCCCTGCAAATTCAGGATATTTTACTTGCAATCACAAAAAGTGAACTGCGCGCCTTTCTTCAAAAGGTCATCCAGCATAAAGATCAAGTTTTCCGCTTTGAGCAAGAACAAGAAGAAACAGATCCATATAAAGAACAGGAGGAAAAATGGGCAAGCATTAAAGATTGGTTTCTCGGGAACGAACACGGGGAAAGTCAATACGAAATGTTACAACAACGTACAACCGAATCCATTCGTCGGATTACTCGAGTAGTTCAGCGACTTGGGGAGAGACATCAATATTTCCGGAGCAGGAAAAAGGATTACCTTCATCTCGCAAAATGGTTTAGCTCATTGGAAGACTTGGAGGAAGCACATCAGCTTTCCTCTGTAGCCTTTGGTGTCTTACATACTCGTCATTTCCACATCGATCACATCCCAACGGAAAACATTTATACCGACGTCTGGGACGAGGAACCAATGGAACACGAAACAAAACCGATCACACGGAACTACCGGGAAAAAACAAGACCTGGTGCAGTTACCAGTAATACCAAAAAGAAAGAAGAATTAAAAAAACAATATTTAGAACAGAAGCAACAGGAGAAGAAACTAATCGAACAATATATTGAAGGAAACGAAATCCACATTGAAAATCTTCCGCTTGTTGAATCCCATGTTAGAAAACTGTTACTCTCCTGGATCGGTAAAGCGATGGTTCGCAAAGATCGGACGATAAAAACAGAGCTTGGTGTAAAGGTACGTGTAGTTATCCGTGATGGTCGAGTTTTACTACGAGCAAAAGACGGCGTCCTCAAAATGCCTAATGTAACCTTTCAATTTATAGATCTGGAGGGATCAGCATCATGAATCAGACCGGATTTGATGAAGAAACAATTGAAGCTTTAAGCATATTATTTGAACAGTTTTGGGTGTTACGCACGAAAGAACCTGCTACATACCAATTCATCCGTGAACGGGAAAAAACATTGAAACGATATATTTCCGATAAATTGGGATTTGACTTAATCGTTCACCAACATTTTATCAAATTGGAAAAAATACCAGTTACTCCAAAAGGATGGATGGGAATTCAAGATTTTACTGAGCCACTTGATTATGCAATTTTTTGCTGTGGATTGTCTTTCACCGAACAGCGATCCGTTGAGGAGCAATTTTTATTATCCGATATTACGGAAGAAATCGAGGATCTCTATCCAGGAGATTTTCCGCTGGATTGGACGAATTATCAGCAGCGTAAATCACTTGTACGTGCACTGAAGAAAATGGTTGAACTCGATATTATTAAAGTTGTCGATGGCGATATTGAATTGTTTGCAGGTAATGAGGAGCATGAAGTTCTTTATGAAGTGACAGTTTACGCCCGCTATTTCATGCGCTCCTATCCAGATGATTTGTTCTGCTACCAAACAACAGAGGAAATACTCGAGAGCGAATGGCTGAGACATCAAGATGATGTGCGTCGTAAACGGGTATACCGGAAACTGCTTTTCTCCCCCGCTGTCTATCGCGAGAGCGAGGAAGATCCTGATTTCGGTTATATCCGGAGCTTCAGAAACAGACTGCGTGAAGATTTAGAAGCACATACACCGTTTCAACTAGAGGTATTTAAAAATGCAGCTATGCTCGTCATGCCGGAACGAAAACAGCGCTATACCCTATTTCCTGACCAGAAAGCAATTATGAATGTCGCGCTCCATTTTCAAACGTATCTGCGTGGTGAAATAGGGGCTTATTCCATTAATGCACTTGGTGAAGTCAAATTAACGATGGCAGAATTCAGCCAAATAACAGGAACGGTAAAAGGGATTTACGGACAGGGCTGGAGTAAAAAATATCGAGATATGTCCTATAACTTGATCGCTGAAGAACTTTTACAGCTCTATAAAGATTGGGAATTAGCGACAGTCGAAGCCGATTCAGACATGATCATATTAAAACCTGCCATTGCAAGAATGGTCGGGCATTATCCTAAAGACTTCGAGGTGAACAATTAAAATGAATAAATGGAAAATGAACCGTGCTGGGTTACTGAATTTCTGGTATTACGATGAAGAAATTTTTAATTTTTCTAATGGAAAACTATTGCTCCGAGGTAGTAACGGTTCCGGAAAATCCGTGACCATGCAAAGCTTCCTCCCTGTACTTCTCGACGGAAGAACATCGCCTGACCGTTTAGATCCATTCGGTTCCAAAGCAAGAAAGATGGAAGATTATCTTTTAGGTGAAAAAGAGATCGTCAATCGGGATGAACGGACCGGCTACCTATTTATCGAATTTAAACGGGAGCACACCGAGCAATATTTAACAATTGGGATTGGCTTACAAGCAAAACGCAATAAACAGATGAAATTCTGGGGGTTTGTCATAAATGATAACCGTAGGATTGCCATCGACTTTCATCTGTATAAATTGGAGCGGAGCGCGGGTGAAGAACATAAACTCCCTCTCTCCCGCGTTGAACTCGAAAATCTTCTTCAAGATGGAGGTCATGTTGTACAGACGAAATCAGAATATACGAAGCTCGTAAATAAATATCTATTCAACTTTGAGACAATCGAAGCTTATGAAGACTTGATTAAGCTGCTTATCCAGCTTAGAAGTCCGAAGCTTTCCAAAGACTTTAAACCGACCGTCATCTATGAAATTTTAGAAGCCGCTCTTCCCCCATTGTCCGACGAAGATCTGCGTCATCTGTCGGATACGATTGAACAGATGGATCAGACAAAACAGCAGATTGAACAACTAGACCGGGAAGCAGTTGCCATCACCAGCTTAAATAAATTCTATCAAACGTATAATGAATATATACTCGCCGAACAGGCACATGAATATTTACAAGCCGAAAAACGTTTGGCAAAAGAGCAAGAAAATGAACAGGAAACCAAATTGAAACAAGAACAGCTAATAAATGAAATCGAGCAGCTGGAAGTAGACAGGAAAGAACTAGAATTAAAAAAATCCACCTATATGGCGCAAGAAAAGCGATTACGCTCCCATAAAATTTGGAACTTGGAAGAGGAACGTGCGGAAATAGAAAATAAACTTACACAAGAAACTGCGATACACCGCAGAAAAACGGATCAACTGCAAACAAGGCGAAATCGAGAGCATAATCTAAGAATAGATTTACAGAAACTAGAAACAACTATTGCAAGTCAAGAAAAAGACATCAAAGACAAGCTGACCGATCTTGTAAATGACGCGGAAGAAGCTGCGTTTACGGAATCTCATCATATAAATGAACAAGATTTTAAACGTCACGGGCAAGCAACCTTTGATTTCAGCTTATGGAAAAAAGAAGCAGGCAACCATTTGTCGAATCTTGAATGGATAGAAGAGAAATTAAGAGAATTTGAAGCATTAAAAGAGAAATACCAAGAAAAAAACAAACAATTGGCAGATGAAAATAAAAAATTGGATGACGCCCTGTATCAAGAACAGGAATGGGTACGACTTTTCGAAGAGGATAAAGAGATAAAATTGAATGAAATCCACACTTGGGTAAATGAAACATCTTGGCTTGATATTCCAGATGAAGTTATGCAGGAAACTGCTCGTGCGTTGCAAAGTTTATATGAGGATACCTCCTATGAAACGATAAAGGAACCATTCCGCCAAGCAACATATCAATATGAACAGAGCCAACGAGAAAAACTGTCTGAGCTTCGTTTCATGCAAAATCAATTAATAGAAGAGCTCGAAGCAAAGGAAGCAGAACTGGCTGAATGGAAGTCGAAAAAAGATCCCGAGCCAGCTACTGACCCGTTAACGAAAGAAGCTAGGCAGCAACTAACAGAAATGGGGATTGCCTACAGCCCGTTATATGCAGCGGTTGAATTTCATGATGATGTCGAACCGTCACTTCAGAAACGGATTGAAGCTGCATTAATTGATAGCGGTATGCTGAACGCATTGATTGTAGAAAAAGATATCGAAATAAAACATGATAAAGTACTGACTGCGGATCCGCAGATGATGGCTTACACGCTCGCTAATTATTTAAAACCTGACCTTGATTCAAACAGCAAACTAGCAACGAGCTTAGTTGATGATATATTAAGAAGTATTTTAATCGATGAAAGCGGTGAAACTCATTTCTCCGTAGATGAACAAGGTAACTATAAAATAGGACTTCTCAAAGGGCATGCTCTCCCGGTGGAAAATGTTCGGTATATCGGTAAAAATGCAAGAAAAAGATACCAAGCAGAACAAATCGAACGCATCCAGGAAGAAATCTATGCTTTACAAAACGAAAAACAATCCCTGGACAGCAGAATCGAACAAATAGAAACAGCAATTAAACAAGCGAGCACGCGACTTGCTGCTTTTCCACCCGACAAAGACTTAGCTGAAAGTTTCAACCAGATTAAAGATGTTCGATTAACGATCAATCACCATAATGGACAGATCGCAATATTAACTACTGCAATCCAGACAATATATGCGGAATATACAACTGTAAAACGTACCATTGATGAAAAAACGAGGAGTTATAATTTAGAAGTGAGTCTCTCTTCATTTCAAGAAGCAATCGTTGTAATGAAGCGTTATGAAAAAGATTTATCCGAAACAGAGAAATCACATATCCAGTACATTAACTTTTCTCTTCAATATCAGGATAAACAAGATCAACTTCGCGAATTGACAGAAGAAATATTGGAAATTCAAGGAGACATCAACATAGCAGAAGACTTGATTAAAGGGCTCGAAGGAAACTTAAAACAAATCAAACTCGAACTTGAAAAACACGGAGAAACGGATATTCGTAAACAGATCAATGAAGTACAAGACATGTTAAAAGAAATCGATCATGCCCTCGATAAAACGAAGGAAAAGCTGCCGGTTAAACGAACAGAACGAAAACAGATCGATGAACAGCTCACACATGTCCGACAAACCGTTCAATTCTGGTTGCACCTGAAGGAAACTTGGGAGAAGTCTTTCTTAAGCGAATTGCATCGGGAATTCGTACTTTCTGGAAATGATCAACCTGCACATGAGGCTGCTAGGAAAGTTACAAACGAATTTGGACATCTTTTAAAAGAGAAAGAACGTCCTAAAATTTTAGAACAGCTGACAAAAGAATATTATAAACAGCATGGCGACTTAATGGAATATCGTCTGAACAGCTTCAGTGCACCCTACCAGACACCTGAATGGATGAATATCGAGACAAGCGATGAGCAGAAACTTCATATTGATAATTGGAAACAAAAAATGTCCCGGCAGCTTATTGAATTGAATCATCTTGGAAAACAGATGAGTCCTTCGATGCTTAAACAGCAAATAGAAATGGAACAAACTCGTCAAGAAAGTTTCCTTGACGATCAGGACAGAGCACTATATGAAGAAATCCTTTTCCATACCGTTGGGCAAAAGCTGCGTGCACGAATCCGCCGAGCAGAGCAATGGGTGAAGCAAATGAAAAAATTAATGGAATCTCGCGACACCTCATCCGGCTTATCCTTCTCTATCCAGTGGAAGCCCCGAACAGCCGATTCGGAGACTGAGATGGATACAGTTGATCTTGTCCATCTACTAAGACAGGATGCCAAGCTTTTAAAAGAAACAGATAGAGATAAAATTATTATGCATTTTCGCTCCAAAATAGAAAAAGCAAAAGAAGTAGCCGAAAATGAAAATGAATTACAGACATTCCTTCAAGTGTTGAAAGAAGTGCTTGATTATCGTAAATGGTTCTCCTTTGTTCTCTATTTCCGCCGTGAAGGAGAGAATAAACGTGAACTGACAAATAATCAGTTTTATAAATTCAGTGGTGGTGAAAAAGCGATGGCGATGTATATTCCTCTGTTCACTGCTTGCTATTCGCGCTACTTGGAGGCTGATCCGGAGGCACCCTATATAATATCGCTAGACGAAGCTTTTGCTGGAGTGGACGAAAATAATATTAGGGAAATGTTTGAGATTGTGGAGCAATTAGGTTTTGATTATATGATGAACTCGCAAGTGCTTTGGGGAGATTATGATACGATCAGTGAGCTTTCCATTTATGAACTTCTAAGACCGAAGAATGCAGATTTCGTCGGCGTCATGGGCTATTACTGGGATGGAAATAAACGCATCGAACTTGATAAAATAGAAACAGATGAAGAAAGCGACATGAAGGTGACACAATGATGATGAAAGAAGCTTTAGCTTATTTTAGCGACGGAGATTATTTTCGTCGCTTGTTTTCTCTTTTTAAGAAAAAATATGAATCTCTTGGCAGAATTGGCGGTACAGTTAGATTAGAATATTTTTCAGATGAAGAATTAGATGCACTCGCACGATTTTTAGGTGTAACAGATAAAGAATTAAGAAGGAAGGGCAATGTTTCCCTTGAGAAATTTGAGCAACAGCTACAATCAACGAGATTTGAAGGAGTCCATTTAAAAGCGTTACTCGAAGCGTATTTCGGGGAAACCCTTCTTTCAAAAAAGGAAATGAAAGAGAAACAAGATGAAGAGACCCGGCAATTTTTCATTCAACTGAATGATAATTTCCCTGCACTACGTGATTGGCTAAACCATGTCAGAAAAAAGCCGGCTGATACATACTGGATTTATCGGTTAATAGAAGAGTCTAAACCTCGCTTTATAAAATGGATGGAACGCTTGGAAAAAGCAATTACACATTTACCTGAGCAATATGAACGACTACCGTTGTTCAGTCAACGTATCACTCGTGATCCACATGCATTTGACCAAAATACAAACTTAGGACGACTGTTTATTCATATGCTGTCCATTTACTCCATGAACGACGGGAACGTATTTATTCCATCGACCAGCGAAGGGATAAATGATTTGCTATTATCTCATCGAATTTTAAGGGATGATATAACGAATTATGTTACATGCGCGAACATCATTGGTGAAACAGAAAGTGGTATTCATCCAATGTGGCAGGCAGCCGCAGAAACACATAGCGTCATGAATGTTCCACTTCGGGAATTAGTCGATTTATCACATGCTTACCCAGCTAACCATGGATGCGATGTTTGGATTGTTGAGAACTCGGGTGTCTATTCAAGCTTGATTGACGAACTTCCAAGTGTTCCATTGCTGTGCACGCATGGACAATTTAAATTAGCAGGTCTTGTTCTAATCGACTTACTCGTGCAAGAAGGATGTACAATCCATTATGCAGGTGACATTGATCCAGAAGGTTTAAATATAGCGGAACGATTATTGCTCCGGCACCCAAGTAATGTGCGGATTTGGAAAATGGATCTGGAATCGTACAAAAAATCGATCACAGAGGTAGAACTATCCACCGAGCGTATCCAAAAGTTAGCTTCGATCACATCCTCTGCATTAATACCAGTCGCGAATGAATTAAGAAGAAAGAAAAAAGCAGGTTATCAGGAAGCATTGGTTCCTGATATGATGCAGGAATTAATGATGTATTTAGGATAGAGATTAATTTTTATGGCAGCAAGGATATTTTTAGAGGATAAATGATTTTTTCAGGTAAAAAAGCTTTCTTTCCAATAGATCTATTACGAACTTGGAAGAAAGCTTTTTTACTATTGTTTTTTCTTCTTAAAAATTACTCTACATCACTGTACAAGAAGACTTTAAATAATGCTTGATGAGCTTACTATAATAAATGTGCAGCTTTACTGGACGGCGGAATCGAACAAGGAAAGTTTTTCACAAATTGATAAGACCCCTCTGCGTGAACGAACTCTAATCTTAGTTTCTTCGAGGGATTAAACTACCTTTAATTGCATGAATGAACTCTAATCTAGTTTCTTCGAGGAATTAAAGCACCTCTAATCGACCGAACGATTTCTATGCTGACTTATTCAGGTGATTAGAACCCCTCTAATCAACCGAAATGAAGTCGAATCTAGGACAAACGGGCGATTAAAGATGAAACGCTCTATTCTACTCGAAAAAAATCTTGGAATCGCATTCACAATTATAATGAATTACTAGTTTCACTCACTATACCAGAGGGTTTCTTACTGTAAAAGGTGAATTATTTATTTTCAATAATAACTTTATTCAATTTCATTGTTACTGGGTTCGCAATGGTGTCACCAACGGGACAGGTTGCTTCGATAAACTCAATGAATTTTTCAACTTTTTCTCGTGGTTCGTCTGTGTCGATATGAATATTATAACGAATTTCTGAATAACCTTTACGAACATCAGATATCCCCATAAATCCGTCTGTATCAAGGTCACCTTCCAGCTCTACCCAAAGATTATGGAACGTCATATCATGTTTTCCAGCAAACGTTGCGGCGGTAATAGCTTGACAAGCACCAAGTGCTCCTAGAATCATTTCCACCGGATTCATTCCCGTATCTGTCCCGCCCAAACTTTTAGGCTCATCAACCGTAATTTCAAAATCCCTAGATTTCACCTTCACTTGAACACCTTTTTCCAGATGTGCAGTTGCTTTAAATATACTCTGGGGCATGATGATAACCACCTTTTCTTTAATATTTTTCCTTTCAATTATATTGTACACCTTTTCACATTGATAGTCTGTAGACAAATTGTGAAATATTGAACAAAAATAATGGAAAAGGTAAAAAATCAAATATAATACTTGATTTTTTACCTCGATTATCATCGGCTGGCATGTTTCCACTTTTTCTTGTCATAATTAGGAAACGTGCCAAGCTTTTTAGTTACGCAATCAATTAAGCATGCAAGAATTTAACGCAGACCGCTTCTGGTGCTTCTACATCTTTCTGCAGTAGGGTTAGTTTTCCTGTTTCACTATCTCTTTCAAACAATGTTAATGTGCCACTTTCCTGGTTTGCAGCTACAATAAATTGCTCACTAGGATCGAGTACAAAATCACGCGGCCAGTTTCCTTCTGTATGTGTATACTTAACCAGCTCGACCGAATAATCCGCTGCAATTCGGTAAACGGCGATGGAATCATGGCCTCTATTACCTACGTACACAAATTTCCCGTCGGAAGATAAATGGATTGCGCTTCCTTGGTTATTTTCCGTAAAATCTTCTGGAATTGTTGCTACATACTGGACTTCTTCAAATGATCCCGTATTCTCATCATATTTAAGCACAATAACCTCATTGCTTATCTCTGTCATTACATAAGCATAGGGAGCTGTCGGGTGGAATGCAATATGGCGCGGACCACTGCCGGCTTTTACAGTTAACACATTAACTTCTTGTAATTCATCTCCATTCGGGGAGTAAGTTGTAATCGTATCACTGCCGAGATCCACAACTACAACATATTTCTCATCTGGCGTATATCCTGCAAAGTGGAGATGCGGTTTTTCCTGACGCTCATGGGGGCCGCTTCCTTCATGAGTTACAGACTTTGGAGCCTGGATGGAGCCATCTTCGTTCGTGAGGAATGTTTCCACTTGTTTTGTATGGTAATTCGCCGCGACAACTAAACGGTTCCTACTATCGACACTCACGTGGCAAGGCGGGGCACCAGCTGTTACTTCACTGTTTAATTTTTCTAAGTTGCCATTTGAAACAGAAAAGGCCGCAATACCTCCCTCCTCACCTTCCTGAGAAACAGCATAAACATAATCATTATTATGACTTACAGCTAAGTACGTCGGATTATTCAATTTAACCGCCACTTCTACGTCTGTTATCTTTTTCTGTTCGGTATCCAAGGTGAAACGATAAATTCCTTCACTCGTTTTCTTTGTGTAACTACCGAGATAACCTGTATATTTTTTGCCCACTTAAAATTCCTCCTTCAATATTGCCAATAATTCAAGTTACATCATACACTACCATAAGCATGACGGCTTTGTCCTCTAACTAGTATTATATATCTCTACTCCCAAAGCTGTCTCGTTCAACCTAGCTTACTTTTTTATCAAGAGCCACTGTCTCCTTGTGACCTGTCACAAACCGGTCCATAACATATCCAACAATTGCACCGGCAAACGCTGGAACAATCCAGCCTAAACCTAGATCAAAGAACGGAACAAACCCGATGATTTGTCCTACATTTTCTAAAAGGAAAAAAGCACGCACAAATAAAATAGCTAGAGCAACAAGTAAAATTGGTGTGAGCAATTGTCCCACACGGTCAACTATCTTCTTAGGATTTAAAGAAATATAATAAGCAATAGCAAAAAATAATAGGGCAAACAGTATAAGCGGTCCACTACCTTCATTGGTAAAATAGGGTTGAAAACCTAATTACATACGGTATATTGGGATTTGCCGGAAGAGTAGGATAGTTGTTTCCTTTTATATTTCTACCCATACACCCGATACTGATTCTTCCCTCTTCCCTTTGACTCATACAATGCTCGGTCTGCCCGCTTGTAAATCTCACTCACGTCCTTTACTTCATCATCAACTAGCGCAATTCCAATGCTTGCTGTTAAATCAAGACCTCTTGTTTTGTAATACTCTGTTACAGCTTCATTCACTGCAGTGATAACTTGTTTTGCGACTAATTCTGCTTTATCTCGGTTCGTATTTTGAAGTACAATCGCAAATTCATCCCCGCCTAATCGATAAGCCTTCCCCTCTGAATGGATAGTCGACTGAATAGAAGTTGCCATGTTTTTCAATAATTCATCCCCATCTGCATGTCCGAACAAATCATTAACAGACTTGAAATGATCCAGATCAATCATTAATAATCCTGTTTCACCTTCACTCTCACACAAAACTCCATCTAAATCCTCTTCAAATGCCGCCCGATTCCTTAAGCCCGTCAAGCTATCATGGAACGCCATGTACATCGGACGGGACACCCATTTTGAAATAATAAGAGCGATTATAATTGTTATAACTAAAATAAATGCCAGTTGCAGAATAAATGATTCCTTGTGCCTTTTAAGAATAGATTCAAGTTCCTGTTCGTTATAAGCTATTTCAACCACTTTATTCTGTGTCGAACCAAAATCATAGCCAGAATCGTAGGGCACGTAATGATAAATGACTGCTTCGCCCTTATCGTTTAAGGTGCGAACTTCAGTAGTTTCTCCTTCAGCTAATGTTTCTTCAAAAGCGGCTCTCCGCTCCGGCGATAATTTCGACTCTTCTGCAGGATCCCCCAATGCAAGACCACCTAGATTCAGTATATTTATTTCATTAATCGATGGGTAACTTTTTTCCAAATCATGGGTCACTGTTAGGAAATTAAAATCCTTGAAAATATCCCCTTCCTGCAAGGAATAACTAAGCTCAATGATATATTCTTTATCAGGAGTCGCCATGTAGCTGTATTTAGTTATCTCGCCGGTTGCTTGAGCAATGTCCATTCCATCGTGGTAGAATGCACCAGCTTCCCTCCGAGTGTCAAGTATCTTAGCAAGCTTGCCACAACATTCATTAAAATCCATCCCGATATCATTCTCAATCGAACTATGTGAAATGACATTGTCCGGATTAATGAAATACACGTCCATCTCGTATTTCTTTTTTAAATTTTGTATATCCCACGTATCGACGGCTGGATTATTTTCATAAAGCTCTAACATTTCCCTTGTATTCGCTTTCATCTTCTCCGCTACATCGTTATCAAAATAATAATAGGCTTTATCTATTGTATTTAAGGAATACTCTACCGTAGCCTCAATGCTTTCCAATTGAAATGCATTATTTTGAATAGCCTGGTCTGATATTCTTTTATGATTGATTGTTGCAATAACAAAAGCTATTACTGCAGCAAAAATAACCATCGTAACGACTAATTTAATACGAAAGCTGCGCCACATGAAGATTCGTTCCTCCATTCCCTTTATAGAAGCTGCAAATATATAGTTCATTTGTATGATATACTTTTTAACTAGGGAATTCAAGTAGAGATGCCAGTTACTACCTTTAAAATAACAAAGACTTTCTAATTCACAAACCTTCCACTCTTACCTACTGACTCCCAATAATCATGCCGCAGCCGGACTTTTTGTATTTTTCCTGATGCAGTTTTAGGAAGCTCATCTACAAAGGTAACACCTGTAATTGCTTTAAAATGAGCAAGTTTAGCTCTAGAAAATTGAATCAATTCTTCTTCCGTAACTTCTGCTCCCTCTCGCGATACCACAAATGCGTAGGGTGTTTCGCCCCATTTTTCATGTGGGACAGCAATGACAGCCGCTTCTAAAACCATCGGATGTTCATATAAGGCTCCTTCTACTTCTATTGAAGAAATATTCTCCCCACCAGAAATAATGACATCTTTTTTCCGATCAATGATTTCGATATTTCCTTCTTCATCTACATTGGCCATATCCCCAGTATATAACCATCCGTCACGTATCGTTTTTCTTGTCGCTTCTTCATTTTTCCAGTAACCTTTCATCACCCCGTTGCCTCGAACAATAAGTTCACCGACTTCCTTAGCATTCCAAGCAACTTCTTCACCTAATTCATTAACAACCCTTATCTCTGTTCCAATCATTTGAACACCAGACTTCGCTTTTATCCGGTATTGTTCTTCTTGTGGAAGATCTTGAAAATGAGAACGAATCGTTGAGATAGTAGTTAAAGGAGTGGATTCCGTCATACCGTAGACTTGAATAAACTCCCAGCCCAATTCCTCTTCTACCCTTGTAACAAACGATGGTGGAGGCGCAGAGCCAGCAATAACCACCCGTATATTCTGGTTAAATATAGGAGTATTGTTCTCATAATACTGTAACAAAGAATTTAAGACTGTCGGTGCCATATGCATCACGGTAACCCCATGCCTTTCAATCGCTTCAACAATACTTTCAGAAGACGCCTTTCTCAAACAAACTTGGGTTGCACCGTTTGCTGTATAATAAAAAGGAGAGCCCCAACCATTTACATGAAACATTGGTAACACATGAGCCAGCACGTCCTCATCGTCAACCCTTAAATGATGCATACTCGTTAAAGCGTGAAGATAATTATTGCGATGGGTTAACATCACTCCCTTTGGATTACCAGTAGTCCCGCTCGTATAAAGCAAGCTGCAGATATCCGTTTCCTCTACGTATTCCCGCTCAAATTCCCTATTTGAATAAGAACGTAAAAACTCGTCATAGTCCCGTTCGTCACAGCTTCCGTCATGATAATGAACAATAATATCTACTACGGTATCCAGTTGATCTTTGATTGGTGCGATTAAATGATATAATTCCTGATCAATGAATAATATCTTAGATTCACTATGATTTAGTATATATAGGTAATCTTCTGATGTTAAACGGATATTTAGAGGTACCATAACTGCTCCAAGCTGGAAAACCCCATAAAATCCTTCCAACATCTCAACCGTATTTGGTGCAAGATATGCCACTTTGTCACCCTTTGTCACTCCAAGCTCGCTAAGACCACGTGATAATTGATTGACACGTTCGTTTAGTTCGCGATAGGTATATACACGATCATCATTAATGATTGCTTTCTTATCCCCGTAAAGTTTGACAGCTCGATCTAGAAATTGAGTCAGAATTAATGGTACTTCCATATTTATCCCCCTCATTATTAACAGAAAATTTTATTATCATCATAACACAACAGAAACGGCCTAACAGCATCTAATTTTAATAATTCATTCAGTTGCTGAGTTGTTTTATTTACATGGGAGCCGACGATAATTAATCCACCTGATTTCTTGCTTCCAAGGATCACCTGCTCACTGGACAATAAATCTTTATCTGAAATATGCCCAATTATTTTTGTAAAGGATGCTGCCGTCCGATATAAAAATTGCTTACCGTTTTCAATTGCTTTTGTAAGTGCAATTGAAAATACCTTTAAATCATCATCAGAAATAGCATTAACAATAACTTTATTAAAACCTTCAATTCCCATTAATTGTTCTGTGATTTTTTCAATATCTACTGCGCGTAAATCGTCAAGTGCGATATAGGTTACATCTTTCTGTTTAAATCGGCCTTGAGATTTTTCTTCCACATATTCGCCAAGATGACTTTTCGTAAAGCCAAATGTCCGATCCTTTGCAAATTCAGTTTCAGCAGCCGGAACTAATGCACCGTCTTTCTCCACGTAGTGAATGTTCTCAATCGTATATCGTCCACCTTCTTTGAAGAACGGAATGATAATTTCACCATCAGCGCTGTTTCCAAGTGTTGCATTAATCGTTTCTGTTTCAAGCGGGAAATGTCCCCGAAGCGTAGAATCACTTCTACTAATAATAAGAAAAGGCTTATTAAATTGCTTCGATACTCTTTGAACCCGATTCGTAATATCTTTATGGACCTGCTCCGTCTTCTCTTTTGAAAATGCCCGTGAATTCGTTAAAATAAAAAACATTTTCTCATCCGATTGGAAACCATCTAATATCGACGCTTCATCCCAATTTGTATACACATGAATACCGCCTGACTTACTTGCCAAAACAACCGCTTCGGATAGTGCAGCTATATTTACGTTAACAATAATTTGATTTGCCAATTTCAGCACCATTGTCACCTACATAAACAATGTTTTCCCCCATTGCTTCAAAAAGCGGCCGAACCTTATTAAAATGTTCCTCCGCACCTCCAGCCATGAATTCGTTCTGGCTCAACACCTAATTGGTCGGCAATCCCCATTTTCATTCCGACTGGGACATTACATAGACCGACGATTTTCTTCCAATTACTATGGCGGAGAACTGCTTCCGTCACCATTCCTGCTGGGTTGGTGAAGTTAATTAGCCATGCGTTCGGACAGAGTTCTTCCATATCTTTAACGATATCTAAAATAACTGGAATCGTCCTTAAACCTTTGAATAGTCCACCTGGCCCATTAGTTTCTTGTCCAATTACACCATATTTTAAAGGAATACGTTCATCTTTCGCACGCGCTTCCAGTAAACCGACACGTAACTGGGTTGTTACAAAGTCTGCATTTTTCAATGCCTCCCGGCGGTCTAAAGTAAGATGTACATCGATTGGCAATCCAGCTTCTTTAATCATTCGCTTAGCTAAGTCACCAACGATTTCCAGTTTCTCTTTTCCTTCCGGGATATCGACTAACCAAAGCTCACGAACTGGCAAACTAACATACCGCTTAATAAACCCTTCGACTAACTCCGGAGTATAGCTTGATCCTCCCCCTATCGTGACAATTTTAACGCCTTTACTCATAAAATGACCTCCTAATACTAAAACCTCTCATTCTTCCTTTGACAATTGATTCCTTATGCATACATAACGGTTTCGGCAATAAAAAAACCCGAACTGTATGAAAACGCACGTACAGCGCTTCCATATCAATTCAGGTTATGCCCAATTAAGGTTACATCCCTTAAAATTAAGTTAACTTATTTAATCACAATTATAATTTACCATACTTTATGGTTAGTGTCAACGTTTACATTAAAAAATTACTCCACAGCCCAATTTCCATTTTTTTACTTAATCTGTTATACTAAGGCCTGTGTCTTGCCGGCACTCTACTATTAACTCCCCACTCTATTTATTGATTCAGCATCAATAAATAGAGATTGAGAGAGCCGGCAAGGCACATTTTGTTTTTCTCGGATGTTTAAACATTGGACAAGAGGGTATACATATATTGGAATAAATGATTTAAGGAGGAATGGAATATGTTTGATCTAAGACCGTACAGCAACAGAAGTCAGAATATGATGGAGCAATTTTCGAAAGCATTCGAGGATATGTTCAATCGAGACTTCCTTCCGTCTGGCAAGAATCATTTTCAGTCACTCAGAACAGACATCACGGAAAGCAAGGATGCTTACGTCGTGCAAGCTGATCTTCCAGGATTCTCCAAAAATGACATTCAAATCAATTTAGAAAACAATCAGCTTACCATCCGGGCAAAGCGTGATGATCAGATGGAAGAACGGGATGAAAACGACCGAGTGATCCGCCAAGAACGCCATTTTGGAGAGTTTGTGCGCTCCTTCTACGTAGAAAATATCGATCAGGATAAAGTGGAAGCTAGTTTGGAAGATGGTGTCCTGAAAGTTAAGCTGCCAAAAGCAAATCCGGATGATAGCGGCTCAGCGAAACAAATTGAAATTAATTAACCCTAAAAAAGGAAGGGAGATTCGAAAAAATTCCCCTTCCTTTTTTGACGTTTATTTTTGAATATCCTCCAATGTCAACGCCGGATAAATCCCATCCTCATCATGCGTTTCTGTCCCGACAAGCGGTGGATTAAATACGCAAACCATGCGCATGTCTGTTTTCGTACGTACTTCATGTTTGTCATTTTCATTCAGTACGTAAATCGTTCCTGGCTTCAGCTGCCAAACTTTACCGGTTTCGATCTGCTCAATCTCCCCTTCCCCTTCTATGACATAGACAGCTTCGATATGATTTTTATACCAGAAATAGTTTTTCGTACCGCCCTTAATTACCGTATCATTTACACTGAATCCTAATCTATCATGTGCGGAAACAAATCTGCGGCTTCTCCAATTCCCATCTGCTACATCATCTTTCGTCCCTACAATATCTTCAAGTGATCTTACAATCATGTTTTACTTCTCCTTTTGCGTCTATTTTAAAATTAAGCAAGTACATGCTTGATACTAGCTTCTAGAATTTCTAATCCTTTGCTTAACCCTTCTTCATCTATTATTAATGGAGGAAGGAATTTCACGACTTCATCTTTCGGTCCAGATGTTTCGATGATTAAACCGCGCTTGAATGCTTCAGCACAAATTTCTTCCGCAAGTCCATCGACATGCACTGCGATCCCTTGCATCAGTCCTCTCCCCCGCGCTTCAGCCTTTAATTCTGGATATTTTTCAACAATGGATTCGGCAGTATCTTTCAAGAAGTCTGCACGCTCCATAATATTTTCGGAAAAATCATCTGTTTCCCAGTAAGTTAACGCTTCTGTTGCAGCGAGGAATGCCAGGTTGTTTCCACGGAATGTTCCATTATGCTCACCTGGTGTCCATTGGTCATATTCCGGCTTAATCAATGTGATTGCCATCGGTAGGCCGATTCCGCCAATTGACTTAGACAGGCAGACAATATCAGGGTTAATTCCAGCTGGTTCGAAGCTAAAGAATGTTCCAGTTCTTCCGCAACCCGCTTGCACGTCATCAATAATCAATAGAATATCAAAACGTTTACAGATTTCCTCGATTCTTTTCAGCCACTCCATCCGAGCAGCATTAATGCCGCCTTCCCCTTGCACCGTCTCTAGAATAATTGCAGCCGGCAAATCAACACCAGTACTGCTTCCTTCTAAATAACTTTCCAAATAGAGAGTCGTGTCTTGATCATCAACGAATTGATCAAATGGCATTGACACTGTGTGGTTTAACGGAATTCCCGCACCCTTTCGCTTCGTTGAATTACCTGTTACGGAGAGAGACCCGATCGTCATGCCATGGAAAGCATTTGTAAAACTGATGACCGTTTCACGTCCTGTTACTTTTCTCGCAATTTTAAGTGCGCTTTCTACCGTGTTTGTCCCGGTTGGACCTGGAAACATAATTTTATAGTCGAGGTTTCGAGGTTTAAGGATGGTTTCCTGAAACATTTCAAGAAACTTCTTTCGCGGAGTCGTTCCCATATCGAGGCTATGCAGAATCCCATCATCCTGTATGTACTCGATTAATTTATCTTGCATCGTATCGTTGTTGTGCCCATAATTCAATGCACCCGCCCCGGCAAAGAAATCAATATACTCATTTCCATCTGTATCCCATAATCGATAGCCCTTCGCTTTTTCAAAAACCGTCGGCCATCCGCGGCTGTAACTCCTTACTGCTGATTCCAATTCTTCAAAAGTTTTCATTTTCTCGTTATCCATTACTGCAGTTGTCAAAGTACTCATCCCTTATCATTTTTTATTTATTCACAGGCCCTATTCTGTAAAGCCATTCTTCTTCATGAGTTTCATCTTCAGCCTCTGGAAAGATTTCCGATTCAAAGTATTTACTGATCTTATAATTGGCTTGATGTTTCCTCGCAAGACCAATAAATAAATTATTCGAAGCTGTATTCGACGTTGTTACAGTAGTTTCAATATACTGAATTTCTTCGCAAGACTTACGCTCTAAAAGCTGATTCAGCATTCGAGTTGCCAACCCTTGTCCCCGCTGTGATGCGTGAACAGCGACCTGCCAAATAAATAATGTGTCGGGATTATCCGGATGAATAAATCCAGATACAAATGCAACAGGCTTTCGAACATAACCTCTCTCTTCAATCGCTACAATGGATGTCTCGGAAAATATCTCACACCACATAATATAGCTGTAAGAAGAATTCAAATCGAGGTTGCTAGTCTGCTTAATCAGTTCCCAAACAGCTGCCCCATCTTCCTTGTTCGGTTTCCTAAAAAGAAGTTCCTTTTTAACAATTGGCTTCTCAGCCGTTTCTAACGTTTTAATGCTCCCACCACCTAATTTAATTTTTAATTTTCATTCTTTTAAAGCTTAACGTTAATAAAAAGTTACGTCAAAACGGATAAAACAGGATATAGTGGGATTAAACATGGTTAAGCTGGATTAGCTTACTGTGGCCTATAGATGTCTATAAATAACTGGTAAATAGTTGCTGATTGTCTGCATAACTGCGGATTCTGTTTTTCGTCTTCATTAAAAAAACAAGATTGGTGCTTGATCTAGAGCCTTTTATCGGGGCATTTAATTTTGTTTGATATTTTTTGTAATGTTTTCTTATCGTTAGCTGGTGCGGGACAATTGTATATCATAATGGTGCTCCTGCAGTCCATACTGTAGTACAGCCTTAAAAATTTCACTTGACTGCTCTTGGTCCAAAAGGAAGAGCTCCCCCAATCTATCATAGGTACCTCTTTACGTTATAATTCATTTGGTATTTAAGTATTTGCACACCCTCGTTTTTAAATAACCATCCAAATTCGATAAAGTTCGGCATTTTACGATTGATGACAGCATTTAGGAAGTGTATTAACCACTTCACCTCGTTTAAATAAGAGCTTTATCAGTGGAAATTAGAAAAGTTCATCCATCTATTACGTGACATTGGGGTCGGAACAATTGTCTCCCGGGATGGGGTAAGTTTTTTATCGGGGGAGTGTGTGAATTCCTTTAGTTGTTTAAAAAATTTGGTTAAAAAAGAGGAAATAAACATTTGGTTTCCAAGAGACCAAACGTCTATTTCCTTAGGCTTTGATGCTTTACGATTAATCCATTAAGGTAATTTATTGCATCAAACTATATACTCATTACGCCACCTTTAGATGCATTAGTTACCAACTTCGAATACCTTCCTAACCATCCTTGTTTAATCTTCGGTTCGAATGGTGGCAGGTTTTTCTTTCTTTCTGCTAAAACTTCATCTGTTAGGTCAACGTTGATTGTACGATTTGGTAGGTCAATCGTAATCATATCTCCGTTTTCAATTAATGCAATTGGGCCACCTTCTGCAGCTTCAGGTGAAATATGTCCGACTGAAATTCCGCGCGATGCACCGGAAAATCGGCCGTCTGTGAGAAGTGCAACAGATTTACCAAGTCCGCGTCCCATTATAGCAGAAGTTGGAGCGAGCATCTCCGGCATACCCGGCCCGCCTTTGGGTCCTTCATAACGAATAACGACAACATGCCCTTCTTTTACTGTACCGTTATCAATCGCTTCTTGCGCTTCATCTTGTGAGTTAAAAACAATGGCTTCACCAACAAACACTTTAATGCTCGGGTCTACCGCACCAACTTTAATGACGGCACCCTCTGGCGCTAGGTTACCGAAAAGGATCGACAGTCCACCAACTGGGCTGTATGGATTGTCTTTCGTACGAATAACTTGATCATTAGTGATTTCATAATCGCTAACAAGCTCCCCCATCGTTTGGCCTGTAATCGTCAAGCGTTCAGGGTGCATGGCGCCTGGAGTCTTCGTTAGTTCATTAATAATCGCACTGACGCCACCTGCTTTGTTTATATCATCCATCGAGATGTCGGATGCAGGCATGATTTTTGCAAGATATGGCACGCGTTCTGCGACTTTATTAATCTCTTCCAACGAATACTCAATACCGGCTTCATTCGCAATTGCTAATGTATGTAAAACTGTATTGGTGGAACCACCCATTGCCATATCCAATGCAAATGCATCATCAATCGCTTCTTTTGTAATCAGGTCACGAGGTTTAACGTCTTCTTTCACCATGCGCACGAGATGTTTAGCAGCTTCATAGATTAATTCTTTCCGCTTTTCACTTGTGGCGACAATCGATCCGTTCCCAGGAAGTGCAAGCCCTAACATTTCCATTAAACAGTTCATCGAATTGGCTGTAAACATTCCTGAACAAGAGCCGCATGTCGGACAAGCATTTTGTTCGATGAATTCGAATTCTTCTTCTGACATTTTACCAGCTTTCACCGAACCAACACCCTCAAAAACGGATGTTAATGATAAATTCTTCCCATCTTGGCTAACCCCCGCTTCCATCGGTCCGCCGGAAACAAAAACAGAAGGAACGTTGGTACGAGCCGCTGCCATTAGCATTCCGGGTGTGATTTTATCACAGTTTGGAATGTAGAAGACACCGTCAAACCAGTGAGCATTAATGACCGTTTCTGCACTGTCAGCAATTAGTTCCCGACTTGGGAGAGAATAACGCATTCCAATATGTCCCATAGCAATCCCATCATCGACACCGATTGTATTAAATTCAAATGGAATACCACCGGCTTCATAAATCGCATCTTTTACGACGTCAGCAAATTCACGCAAGTGCACATGTCCTGGAATAATATCAATATAAGAGTTACATACCCCGATAAATGGCTTTTGTAAATCCCCGGGTTTTACTTTTCCAGTCGCATATAAGAGACTGCGGTGTGGACCACGATCAAGTCCGATTTTGATTTTATCACTTCTCATTTTATTCACCCTTTAAAAAAATTTAAATATTATTTTTATTTTAAATGTTGAGTTGTCTGCTGTCAACAACGTTGTATGACTTCGTTATGAACTTTAAAGCGTTTATAAAGTGAAGGATTACAGACCGTTAATGGGTAATAAAAAATAAGAACCCCTATGACTTCAATCATAAGAAGTTCAATCCAATCCCAGTGCTTTCATCGCATGTAAAATATGAATCTTCATTGCACTTCTTGCCCCTTCTGGGTTGCGGTTTCGCATAAAGTCCATAATCATACGATGATCACTGATTGTATCTTTAATCGCCATTTCTTTTTCATTCGTTAAAATAACGCCTTTTGCAATCGCTCGTTGAATGACAGGCATTAGTCTTTCCATAAATGCATTGTGTGTCGCTTTCACAATGCATTTATGGAATTTATGCTCCACTTCTGTGCGATCTTCGTTGTTTTTTACTTTTTCTTCTATTAATAAACCATAATCAATAATTCGTTTTAACTCGGCTTCACTCGCTCGAATCGTTGCAAGGTAGGCAACCTCTGGTTCAAAGATGAGACGGATTTCATATAAATCTTTCGTGTCGATTTTAGCATCGGCAAGGAAGCTTAAGGATTCGATATTGTTGATGTCAACGTCATCTTTGACATATGTACCTTTTCCACGGCGGATTTCTAAAATGCTGTTTGTCACAAGAATGCGGATTGCTTCCCGTAACGTTGTCCGGCTGATATCAAGTTCTTCGGATAGCTCGATTTCGTTTGGTAGTTTATCTCCTGGTTTAAAACGTTTTTCTATAGAAATCATCGCAATAATATCGTCTGCAATATGGTCAGATAATCTTTTTTGAACCATATACTTTATCACCCTGTTTTGTTTTCTTACTAGTATAGCATATAGGTTATAAAAGCAAATTTCGATAAGTGACAGGAAGCAATAAAAGTTTTATGATAAGTAAGAAACATGCGGAATCGATTTCTTATTTCTTTCTATACTTATCATTAACCACCACATACCCAACATGGTTAATCTTATCCCACTCTGTCTTCTTGTAATTGAGCATCTTAAGCATGTGATTAATCCATTCAAAGTCATATTCTCTAAAATTGAAAGAGTCCGCCCAAGCTTTGGTATCTTCATGATCAGGATGATTTGGATTCCTGTAAATTTCAAGAAATTCATAAAAATTGTCCATCCCGCCCACATCTTCAGGTGGCGCAGTTCCCGCTCCATCCAGAAGGGTAGGATAACCAAAATAGTAATCATCGACTATTTTTTCAAGTTTAATTGTGAAATTCCAATTATCGCCGTAATCATAGACATAGTTAATTTCTTTGTATTTTTCCAAGTATCCATCAATTTTTAAACCACTAGGTTTCCGAACTTCTGCCTGCTCCCTCCCTTGATATTTTTGCTCGAATACCCGCATATTATCTGGCATTGTCTCTAATCGTTTTTTGAAAACAGCCTTGTTCTTTTTATAATTCTGATACTCCAGATATGCTTCTTCATTATTCGTTACTTTTATATTTTCTTCTATCAAGTTAAATTCATAGAGGTGATAGCCATCTGAAGGATAGCCTCCCTGAAAATTGGTCACAGTTTGGATCGAATCATGCAATCTTTTATAAGTTGCGTCCGCTGGCATAATGACGCTTCTCCAAATTAATGGATTGGATTCTTTTAGTTCTATAGTTATAATATATGCTTTCATTTTGTTGATACGCTCCTTGCTTGATTCTATTATTAGTGATTGTATCATCACCTCTCCCTCGCCTATTAATAGAATTTAATTAGTTCCGAGAATCTGCAACAACACGCAATTGCCGCTTCAGTATCTTACCACTAGCATTCCGCGGCAATTCCTCTACTATTTCCACTTGTTTCGGAACTTTGAAGTTCGCTAAATGAGCCCTTACATGCTCGAGGATTTTTTCTTTTGTAATCGGAGCTTTTACAACGACAAAGGCAGACACTGCTTCAATCCACTTTTCATCCGGCACACCGACAACAGCAACTTCAGCAATCTCAGGCAGCTGATAAATACAATCCTCAATCTCCCTTGAAGCAACAAGCACCCCACCGGTGTTAATAACATCCCTCACACGATCAACCACTTCGATAAAGCCATTCTCATCCTGCTTAACGAGGTCACCAGAGCGGAACCATCCATCGACAAAAGCATCTTCTGTAGCTGCGGGCTTGTTCCAATAACCAAGGCAAAGTTGAGGAGAGCGGTAAGCAATTTCACCAAGTTCACCGATTGCGACACGATTACCCTCTGAGCCCACGACTTGTGCCTCAACGAACAATAGAGGTCTGCCTGCTGAACCTGGATGGTCTGCATGCTCTTCTGGACGCAGGACCGTACAAGCTGGCCCCATTTCAGATTGGCCGAACACATTATAAAAACCGAGTTTCGGCAAATGATTTTGCAACCTTTCAAGAATTGGTCCAGGCATAATCGAAGCACCGTAATACGCTTTCCGCAGCGTATCAAGCTCACGAACGGCGAGATCTGGATGATTCGCTAAGGAAACCCAAACGGTTGGTGCGGCAAAGAAGGAAGTAATCGCTTCTTGTTCCATCGTTGCGAGCACCTCTTCTGGAACTGGTGCAGGCAAAATCTTATTCCAGCCCCCCACCATTAGAGCAGGCAGCAAGAACACATGCATCTGTGCTGAATGATAAAGCGGCAAACTATGGAGCGCCCTGTCCGACTCCTCAATGTCCAACCCTTGAATACAACTCATATAATGGTAAATCAAAGCACGATGTGTCATAATCGCACCCTTTGGATCAGACGTTGTCCCCGACGTGTAGAGAAGCTGCGCAACATCTGTATCTTCCACAGCGAACTCATCATCCTGCAAGCTTTTATCATCGTCACTCAGAGCCCACGTAAGGATTTCTTCTTCAAAAAGCAAAACACTCCGATCACGATTTGACTTCGTTTTAGTGATTGTCTCTGCTAATTCACGGTCAGCAAAGATAAGAACCGGGCCCGAATCGCTAAGAATATAGTCAAGCTCATCTCCATGTAATTGAAAATTTACTGGGACATGGATGGCGCCTAAACGGGCGGTTGCTAAGAATAAAAGTACATACATATCGGAATTTCTTCCATAAGCGGCGACACGGTCCCCTTTTGTAACACCTTGTCCATGCAAGCCCTGCGCAACACGTGTAACTGCTTTATCCAGTTCTAAGTAACTCCATTCCCTGTCATCAAAAATAATAGCAGTGCTCTTTGGGACACGCGCGGCTGTACGTCGGATCGTTTCAGCTATAGTGCTTGTTCTCACGGTTCATTCATCCTCTCTAATTTGGTGGTAGTTTAATAGCATAATAATAAAATCTCATCAGGAACTACAGGTAAGACTTTTTCTCTGTCCACTACAAGAGATTGCCCCATAATACTGAACTTCTTCGGATGCAAAGAAACAAACTGCCACTCCAATATCCTTTAGTTCACCACAGGGATTCTGTCTGTTAACCTAAACATATTAGTTAGTTTGCTCTTTTAGCATTAAAAATAGAAACTTTTTTACCATTATCGGATCGTTCGCAGACTTTTTTCCAATCGTTGCAAGGTCGACAAATTTCGCTATTATTTATTATATTAGTAATTCAACCCTCGAATGCTGTATGTGTGACTACTCTGAAAATTACAGGTAAATGTTCACCTATGTTCCGATGGAGTGGTATGGACCAAAAGAAGAAGAGATAGAATCTACATACTACATGAGAAACAAAGTAAGTATATATGTCACTCAGTTGCTCACCGTCAAGAATAGCATCCCTCCCCTTAACACATTAGACACGAGATATCCTCTCCAGCCTATATTTAAAAAATCAAATCTAAATCGATGAACAAATCATCGAATATATTCACCTTTACTTTATCTTGCTTTGAAAATATTCCCTTTTTGACAAATTCCTTGTTCTCCAAAAAATAAACTTCAACTAAATCATAAGCTGGATCCACTATCCAATACTCTTTAACACCACTATTTTTATAGCGATTAAATTTTGTCACCTTATCTTTTTGAGCAGTTGACTTAGATAATATCTCAATAACTAAATCTGGAGCTCCCGCAATATGACTTTCTTTCTTTTTACTTTTATCGCAAATAACAGAGATATCTGGACGAACCCACTCTCTTATTTTCGTAACGTCCTCTAGACCCTCTAAGGAAACATCAATTTCAGGTATCACTTCGCACTTCTTCCCACGTAGATAAATGTTAAATTCTGTTACGAGTTCCTTTGCAATTGTTTGGTGCTTCACACTTGGAGAGGGGGACATATTATAAAGTTCGCCATCAATTATTTCGTATTTTATATTTTCATCTATGCTTAAATATTGATCATAAGTTAACATATTATCTTCTTTTCTTAAAGGCATCGTTTTCTACCTCCTCTTGTATAGTATACTACACTTTATTTTCATTTTATTCTACACAATTTAAAGTTATCTTCTGCCCTCCTTCATAACAACAAATAACCCCCAAAGATATTCGTTCTAACCTTTGAGGGTCAATCTCCAAAATTTCACTTACTCACTCACATTTCCCTCCGCAGGGATCGGATTATCCTTCAGTATCTTCGCTAAGTGAACAAGATTATGACTTGCAATCTGTGCATTTTTTTGTGTGAATTCATTATTTTTACCTTTTGCTTCAATGTAAGATGGACCTGGACCGGCATCCCCCACCCAGTAGGACAGTGGATTAGGTGGCAAGGAGAATCCAAAATGTCCTAAGCTGAAGAGAATATCTCTCGCCGCATGTTTGGCACCATCTTCATTACCAGTCACTACAGCCCCAGCAACTTTATTATAGTAGACGGGTTGTCCTTTATCATTCGTTTCAGAACCAGATCCACTAATTCGTTCCAGAACCATTTTGGCAACACTACTCTTTTCACCAATCCACAAAGGTGTCCCAAAGAGTAGAATATCAGCATTTTCTATTTTCTCCGCAATTACTGGCCACTCGTCCCCATCGCCCATATCGGCCTCAACGCCAAATGCTATATGATAATCTACTACTCGAATCGTTTCTGTTTCTATTTGTTTTTCTCTAAAGACATTGATGAACTCTTCTAACAAAGCATCAGTATTGGACACTTCATTAGAGGGTTTTAGGGAACAGTTTAAGATTAATGCTTTCACAAAGACACTTCCTTTCTTATATTCTATAGTTTCTGTTCCCTATTTTCTTACTGTATAATCGTTTTTAAATCACTCCATTTGACAAAGAAACTTCCGTAAACGTTCTGCTGCAAGACAGTCAGCTCGATCTCCCTGGGGCTGGTAGCAATCATTTCCATCCGTACAGGCATCTCCTCAACTGGACGGTAAATAATTCTGAGATTAAGCGATTTTGATTATATGCGTTAACAGATTTTTATATGCCTTTATCACACACACATAAAACAACACATGAAATTATCGACTAATTCTCTCAACGACAGATTAGGCACCTGCCTGATTCATCACTAGCTGACAAAATCTGCCCCCTTTTTCATTGAGCTTTCACCAAACTCCCATTACACTAATATAAAGTCAACCCAACCCCTATACAGAAAGGATAATTTTCCCAATGATTTCTTTTGAAAATGTTTCAAAAAAATATAATGGCGACACGCCTGCAGTAGATTCCATCAACTTTACAGTTAATAAAGGGGAATTTTTTGTATTAATTGGTCCAAGTGGCAGCGGAAAGACAACGACATTAAAAATGATCAATCGCCTCATTCCTCTGACAACTGGAACCATTTATATGAATGGAAAAAGGATCAGCGACTATAAAATAGATGAACTTCGCTGGAATATCGGTTATGTTTTACAGCAAATTGCGTTATTTCCCCATATGACGATAGAGGAAAATATTGCAATCGTTCCCGAGTTAAAACAATGGAACAAAGAAAAAATCCGCAATCGTGTAACTGAATTATTGGATATGGTAGGTCTTGATCCTACTATTTACCGGAACCGGAGACCTGATGAGCTTTCTGGCGGCGAGCAGCAACGAGTTGGCGTTGTCCGTGCTTTAGCAGCCGATCCGGAAATCATCTTAATGGACGAACCATTCAGTGCATTAGACCCGATCAGTCGGGAAAAATTGCAGGAAGATATCATTCATTTGCAACGTACCATTAAGAAAACAATTGTATTTGTTACACATGATATTCAAGAAGCATTGAAACTAGCGGACCGGATTTGTTTAATGAAGGCAGGGAAAATCATTCAGTTAGGTACACCCGAAGAACTAATAAATAATCCAGCGAATAACTTTGTCCGGGATTTCGTTGGAAGCGCCAGTCATCCGGGGACAGATTTTGATTTAGAACAATTTATTCATCCCCTTCCGAATCTGACAGGACAGGAAGCTCCAACTATTTCCACTTCAGCTACATTGGCTGAAGTGTTAGAGCGGTTATCCAACCATGATTCCCTTTCCGTAGAAAAAAACGGAGTTCCGATTGGTGTTGTGAATCGGCAAATCATGATCGATTATTTCTCCCAACATTTAACGAAAGGGGGAAATAATGATGAATAACTTGATCGAAGTATTCCAAAACCGCCAGCATGAACTATTTCAAGCGCTCATCGAACATATTCAGATTTCGTTTATTGCGCTCTTTTTTGCTGTCTTAATTACTGTACCACTCGGTATTTATTTAACGAAAAAGATTCGTTTTGCTGAGAGTATTATTGGGATTGCTGCGATGCTGCAGACGATTCCTTCCTTAGCATTACTCGGACTGTTCATTCCATTGCTAGGGATTGGTAAAATTCCCGCTATTATTGCCTTAGTAATCTATGCCTTACTTCCTATTCTTCGCAACACGTACACTGGAATTAAAGAAGTGGATTCCTCTTTAATTGAAGCGGCGATGGCAATGGGAATGAACACAAGGAAAAGATTGTTGAAAGTGGAATTGCCGCTTGCAATGCCAGTGATTATGGCAGGAATTCGGACGGCGATGGTATTAATTATTGGAACTGCAACCCTTGCTGCATTAATCGGAGCAGGAGGTTTAGGAGATCTGATCCTGCTTGGAATCGATCGAAATAATTCCGCACTTATTTTACTTGGAGCAATTCCAGCAGCAATACTTGCTATATTATTTGACCTCGTGTTACGCGGCATCCAAAAACTTTCGTATAAAAAGACACTCGTTACAATTGGGATCATCGTTATCTTCACTTTCGGTGTCTCCGTGATTCCCAATTGGTTCGGTGGAGACGAAGAAGCAATTGTAATTGGGGGTAAATTAGGTTCCGAGCCAGAGATTTTAATTAATATGTATAAGATTCTAATAGAAGACGAAACCGATTTGAACGTAGAATTAGAACCTAGCCTTGGGAAAACAACTTTTTTATTCAATGCTTTGGAATCAGGAAATATCGATATTTATCCAGAGTTTACAGGAACGGCAATAACGCAATTTCTAGATGAGACCCCAGTAAGTAATGATAAGGAAGAAGTATACGAACAGGCCAGGTCCGGCTTACTAGAGAATAACGATTTAGTCTTGCTAGAACCGATGGATTATAATAATACGTATACATTAGCTGTATCTAAGGCCTTTGCCGAGGAGCATAACGTAAAATCAATCTCTGATTTACAGGGATTAGAAAACGAGGTAAAAGCCGGATTCACTTTGGAATTTACGGATCGCGAAGATGGGTATGTTGGTATTCAAGAACTTTATAATCTCGAATTCCCTAATCTCGTAACAATGGAACCGAAGCTGCGTTATACGGCGATTGAGCAGGGAGATATTAATGTATTAGATGCCTATTCTACTGATAGTGAGTTGAGACGCTATAATCTTACCGTATTGGAAGACGATCTAGAATTATTCCCTCCTTATCAAGGTGCCCCTTTGCTGAGAAGTGAAACGCTCGAGGAATATCCTGAACTGGAAGGTATCTTAAATCAGTTAGCCGGGAAAATAACGGATGACGAGATGCGGGAGATGAATTATCAGGTGACTGTCGAAGGAAGAAGTGCTGCGGAAGTGGCGCGGGAGTTTTTAGAGAATGAAGTGCTCCATACAAACTAAAGCAGAAAATCGGTTTCTTCACTGTTAGAAACCGATTTTCTATGTATTCCTTGATTAATTAAAGTTTAGGATAATTTCGCTAAAATTTCCCGAATAAAAGCAGGTTCATCCTTAGGTGTACGTGAGGTAATCAAATTTTCACTAACTACAACTTCTTTATCGTGGTAGGCCGCACCTGCTAGTTTTACATCATCACGAATTCCGATGAAGCATGTTGCTTCCTTTCCTTTTAGAACGTCAGCACTAATCATGACCTGTGGTCCATGACAAATACCAGCAATTAATTTGTCGTTTTGATTGATTTCCTTCACAAAGCGAACAACGTCATCATTTACACGCAATGCTTCCGGAGCACCTCCACCTGGTATAATAACCGCATCAAAATCGTCAGCCTTTGCCTCAGATGCCCCAAGATCAGCAGTATAGGAGATTGTTCCTTTTTTCCCATCACAGCGTGCACCTTTTTCCAAACCAATAATGACTGTTTCGTGCCCTGCTTCTTTAACAGCTTCATATGGATTTTTCATTTCAGAATCCTCAAAGCCACTTGCTAAAAGAAATGCTACCTTAGCCAAATTAACTACCTCCAGTTTAAATTTATTTACAAGGTTATTTTAATTTACGAGCAAGAAATTAGCAAAACAACTGCTTCAGGTAAAACCGGATTATAGTAAACTTTATTATAAAAAGTGATTGCGTATGCAGGCGAATCATTATATATGTTGATGCTAGTATAGTTTCATGGACACATCTAAGTTAAATTTTATACAATGAATTTCAAGGAGGATGTGTCCAATGATTACAAAAAATAATGGTAAACGATATAACGATGATTTTAAAAAAATGATTATCGATCTTTATCATTCTGGAAGTTCTGTAGGATATCCTTTCCAAACTGATCATCCCCAACCGCACCAATCATGGTAACTTCAGCTCCTAATCTTGCAGCGGCTATTGCTTGATTGGCGCCTTTACCACCGTGATAAGTTTTAAATTCTCCACCTAAAACGGTTTCACCTTGTTCAGGGAATTCTTTAGCAGTCGTGACCATATCAATATTAATACTTCCCACGACACAAACTGCCGGTTGCTTTTCCATATGATCACCTCTCTCTCGTAATTAGTTGATTTTATATTTTTCCGATGGGATCTTTTTATTCGGTTTTCCTATGTTTTGGATATATCCACGTTGTAAAAAGCCGTTTAAAATTAATTATCTTACTGTACTTCATCTAAATAGCCTTCAAGCCTTTCAACATACCCCCTGGAAACAGCTGCTATTTCGGCGACATCAAGGATACTTTAACCATATGTGTAACGGGTTACATATAGATGAAAAAACTTGGGTTCGCATATTTGTGTAACCCGTTACATATAGAATAATACTGTTATAAAAAAATGTCAAATTATTTTTTAAATAAAAAGGCAAAGTTATATTAAAGTCACAAGTTATTTTGCAATTTTGCTAGGGAGGAAATATATTTTTCCGCCCCAGTTTGGCCAAATAATAGTGGAGAAACAGCACATTCCTATACAGATGATGATGAACTCCTTTATCAGTAGGTACAGATGTATCGAGCATTTTTCTCCCAATTTAACTTTTTATTAAAGTGAAAAATCCTTAAGTTCCAGTTTTCTTAATTCAAGGCTGTTCAGTAATGCAAAATCCCACTCATCACATTTACATGTTGAGTGGGATTTTAAGAGTGGGCTCACTCTCCATTAATAATCTTCCTATACTCTTCTTCCGACATATTCAAAGATTCTGCAGAATACTTTGTCCCTTTTTCCTCATATACTTTTCTAAAAGATTCATCCAGCTCTTCTGCAGTAATAACGCCTTTTTCGATTAATAGATTTGCAAGTGCTTCTGTTGCCACACGCTCTTTAACAATTTGCCCAAAAATCCTGCCCATCGTAGCATTTAACTCGGTTTTGTCTTCATACATCTTAATTCCTCCTACCAAAAAATGAAACCGCATTTAGTGGGGTATTACAGAACGTAATGCCTGATAATATACGACGAAAGAGATTAGAAGAAGTTATCTTGCATGCTACTATTTTTCGTCCTTTTAGTCAAAGTGCCGATTCAACTATAGGGAGACAGTCCACCAACAAATAAATCTCACTTGCTTTCTCCAATCGATTTTAAACTCCATTTCCGTGAATTTGCTTAATTTTCTTCAACATCTATTTCGTAGTTAGGCAAAATAAGAACCTCTACTCGTCTATTTTTCTCCCGGTTCTCTTCACTCGTGTTCGGCATAATTGGATGGTACTCACCAAATCCCTTCGCACTAAAGCGAGCTGGATCATGTCCTCCATTTTCCAAAATTAATCCCATGAAGTTAACGGCTCTTATTACACTTAATTCCCAATTCGAAGGGAATTCTTCGTTGTGAATCGGCCGGTCGTCTGCATGTCCGCTTATCTCAATATGATGAGGCGGATCGGTGTTTAACAACCTTGAGATTTCGGTTATGATTTCCCTGCCGCCCTCATTAACTTCAGCGCTCCCCATATCAAACGTGACATCATTTAAAATCGTGACCATTAATCCTTCATTGCTTAATTCTGTTGATAGTGCATCAGTTAGTTCATTTGTTTCGATATAACCATTGATACTCGCTTGAAGTTTTTTAAGATTTTCTACTTCTCTCATACCTTCACTTAAGTCTTCTTCATTTGCCTCATTATCTTCTTTACTTCGGTCTTCATCTATGGCAGTTTCTGAAGGATCCTCCGCTGGGCTTTGTTCCAGTATAATGGATCCACCGCCAGAGAATTCACTTTTAAAAACTTTGGAAAGCTGTTCATACTTTTGGGCGTCTATTTCGCCCATGGCAAATAATACAATAAATAATGCCACAAGCAATGTCAGCATATCAGAATAGGGAAGCAGCCATGAATCATCTGATTGAGCTTCACTCTTTCTTCTGCGTCTCCGGCTACTCATCTTCTGTCACCTGCTTTATCTTGGCAATTTCTTTTGAAGTGAGGTACGAACTCAACTTATCTCTCATCGCCGCCGGAGAATCCCCATTCACGACGGAAAGAATCCCTTCCACAATAATTTCCTTTCGTTGAATCTCTTTTTTCGATTTCTGTCTTAATTTATTTGCAAACGGGTGCCATAATACATAACCTGAAAAAATCCCTAATAAAGTTGCAACAAAAGCCGCTGCTATCGCTTCCCCCAAGATTTCCATATCATCCATATTACCAAGTGCGGCAATTAATCCAATAACAGCACCTAACACTCCCAGCGTGGGCGCATACGTACCAGCTTGCGTAAAAACTGCTGCACCTTCTTCATGTCTCGTTTCCATTGCATAAATTTTCTCGAGCATGACTTCACGGATGAACTCCGGTGAATGACCATCAACGGTCAATTGTAGTCCGGAAGAAATAAAGTCATCATCCCATGCTTCTATTTCAGTTTCTAAAGATAACAAACCTTCCCTACGAGCTTGATCGGACATCTTTGAAAACTTTTCAATAAGCACTGGTATATCATCTTGTTCCTCTTCTTTAAGCAATATTTTAAAATAGGAAGGAATCTTTTTAATCGTGCTTACAGGAAATGCTATCAATACAGATGCAGCCGTTCCTACAAATATAATGAGAAGTGCTGCCGGATTAATTAAGGCTCCCGCACCAACACCTTTTAAAACCATCCCAACAGTAACCGCAATAATTCCTAAAATAATACCAATAATTGATGTTTTATCCATCTCTGTACCTCCATCAAATAACTCTATAATACTACATAACCTATATCGGTCTTTTGTACTGTTTTTGAAGGTAATATGGAAAAGAAGAAATAATTAATTTATTAGGTAAACATTTTTACTAGTTAGTTTTATTATCTTATCTTTATGATTTGATTGAAACCGAGGTGGCTATGGAGAAGATTAAAAACGCAATGTCTAGGAATTAATATTGGAGCTATGACGCGGAAGTTTTTGGAGGCATCGAGGTTATGGAAGTTAATTGAAACATTAAGAACGTGTATTAAAAGGCGTATGCATAGAAACTTGCCATACGCCTTCTTGAAAGGAAGAATTTTATTGAATCGTTTTTAAAACCTGTAATAGGATCTCTTTATACCTGGCTCGATCAACAGCTTCACAAACACGAACATTAGGTTGTTTCCCACTCCTATTATTAATATCAACCAAGCTGTAACCTCTTGTCAGTTCACCTTTCGTTTCAACAGCTACATAATACGCATTAGATGACGTCATGATTTCTTCATTTGCTGCAATCGCTACTAATATCGTATCCGGATGTGTTGTACCATTCAGACGATGAACCTTTGCATTGAAATCTTTCACTACTTTATTAATTTTAATAAAGAAATCGGACCCGGTTGTATTCAACTGTTCAATCTCTTTATGGTCATCATTGTCCATTAGAGAATATTTTGTGCAAATATCCCAACCAACCATTGTAATCGGTATACCTGAATGTAAAACAATATTTGCAGCTTCAGGATCTACCCAGAAGTTATATTCAGCAGCAGCCGTAATATTGCCTAATGTGTTATTTGTTCCATCCATGATGTAAATATGTGGGATGTCCTTTATAATTGTAGGATCCTTTTTAATTGCCATCGCAATATTGGTTAGTGGTGCAATAGCTAATAGAGAGACTTCACCAGGCATTTCTTTTACTTTTTCAATGATAAAATCAACCGCATGTTTTTCCTCTGGTCGTTGCTTTGCTTTTTCAAAAAAGGCATCGCCCATTCCATCCCTGCCATGGACATCTTCTACCGTACGATGTTCTTCTTCTCCTGTTGCGAGGATAGGGCCCTCGTATCCCTTATAGACAGGAACATAATAATCTTGATTGGAAACCTGAATAGAATATAAAGCATTCTCTACTTGTTGATCAAACGCAACATTTCCACCTGTAATTGTTACACCTTCGACTTTAAAATAATGTAATGCTGTTAATAGAGCAATTGCATCATCACCAGCTGTATCTGTATCTATAATAATTTTTCGCATTCTTTACACCTCAATCTTGTTGTCTTGCTAGCTCTGTAATGTATTCAAAAAATGCATCGCGGTCTACTTCATAAACTAAATTGACCGGTCTTCCATTCTCTGAAATAACTGTTTTACCTTGACTCGCCCCTTCAGTATGAACAATACTCTTCACTACCTTTTGCTTGACTAGATCCGGTTTCCCAATGCTTGCTGCGGTTAGCACATCCCAGAGAAAATAAGTCGAGTTCGTCTGAAAATGTACAAGAGGAGGTACCATCGCATAACATTGTCCAAGAAAATCGATTCCGATATTCGTTCGCTGCGCCGCCCAATAATTTCGAATATCTACTGTTAAAGGAACCATATTGGTACTTTCTAACGCGACTAGATCAATTTCAATTTTACTATCCCAAACAACTTTGACAGCATCCGGATCCCAAAAAGCATTCCACTCAGCTGAACCATCATGTTCCGGCTCTTCGACATTTCCTTTTTCTAAAAATGTACCACCCATCCAAACTAATTTTTCAATATTGGATTCAATATCTGGCGCAACATATAATGCTCGAGCAAGATCTGTCAGTGGTCCAATAAACACCAATGTTACAGGTTCATCGCTTTCACGAATGTGTTTAATCAAATGTACATGCGCCTTAAGTTCTGAAACACTAGTGTTGATTCTTCCCGATTCATTCAAGATTGGTAACGCATCGATAAAAAATGCGTGCATACGCCAATCTTTAGGAAAAGAATGTTTCCCACGAGAACTAGAGGCTGCTACATCTATCCCTTTATTATTCCCAAACCGATCAATAATTTTTCGGCTAGCATATAATGCCGGCTCCAAATAACAGTCTGCCGGGATAACACCAACGCCTAATAAATCTACCTCTTCCATCTGGAGTAATAGAAATAAGGATACGAGGTCATCCACACCTCCATCGTGATTGAGGTATACTCTTTTTGTCATTATGATTAACTCCTTATCAGTTCATAATAATTCATTTAATTGATTTCCTGGAGTAAGTTTATTTTTCGCACCTAAATCTACATTAATACAGTTATCATTATTCTCACTTAGCAGAATAATACCTACTCCGCTACATACATCGTCCTTACAAAATAATATAGGATGTGGTAAGCTTCAACATCAATTACCTCATCGGATCATACGGTCCTAAATCAATATCAATCTCTTCTCTCAGCGCCATCTTTCCAGCCAATGCTCCCACATAAGGCCCCATCGTCAACCCAGAAGCCCCCAACCCTGTTGCAACAATGACATTATCCAAATTGGGAACTTCGCCTAATAAAGGTTTATTATCCGGACTCATTGGCCGAAACCCTATCCGGATGTCCTGCAATGTTTGACTTTGGAGACCTGGCGCGACTTTCAATCCTTCATTCAGTACTTCCTGAATCCCACCTGCCGTTATCCGATAATCATAACCACTTCCAGCTTCACGTGTCGCACCAAAAGCAATTCGATTATCATCAAAAGGAACAATATAATGACTGCTATCTTGTGGAAGAATAACCGGCCAATTTGAAGTATCTTCATTCACAGCCAAATGGACAATTTGCCCGCGCTGGGGTTCCAATTTGATAGAAGTACCGACAGATTGCAACAAGTCATTTGTCCAAGCACCAGCTGCAATAATAACTTGATCAGCTGATAAATTTCCGCTGCTCGTTGAAACCGAAACCAGCTTGCCTTCTTTTTTCAGTGCAGCTTTTTCCTGTATAACTTTTCCATTATTTTTCTTCACGCCTTCTACTAAAGCGCTAGCGAGCAATCTTCCATCCAAGCGAGCGGCACCTGATAAATAGAGCGCATGCAATTTTTCATTTATTGGCGGGAAATATTTATTGGCATGTCCAGCTTGTAATACGTCAATATTTCCAATTATAGGAAATGCCTCTTTTTTCTTTTCTAATTGCTCCTTCAATTTACGAATGACCTCTATGTCTTCACTCGTTGCAATTGCACCTGTCTGCCGATAACCAGTGTTCGTCTCCCCCAGTTCTTTAAGAGATTCGATCAGCTCTGGATAATACTGGGCTCCCCTGCTTGCTATCCTGAACCAATCAGAATCATTATACCGTGAAATCCATGGACAAATAATCCCTGCGCCAGCTAAAGTCGCCTTCCCTTCGAATTCCTCATCAATCAACGTGACATCAACATTTTCATTCTGCGATAAATAGTAAGCAGCACAAGCACCGACGACTCCCGCGCCAATAACAATGACTTTCATGTTTTTCCCCCTTGTATGATTTCCGTATTGTCAAAAGATCCTAGTTAAAATGAATCTTTCATACTTTCTTCTATATATGGTTCGCTTCTCTTTGTCAATAGGATGTATTTTAACTGGAAAAAAGTTTTCACTGGATATAGATAGGGAGAAGCGCGCTAACACTTCTCCCTGCAACCGCCTCTGTTAGGTACTCCTTTTATATCGTACCATTTATAAAATCAATAATCCCCTCCACTACTTCATCACGAATATCTCTGTAATTATGAATTTCGTGTCGGTAACCGGAATACAACTTAGTTTTTACAAAGTTACCCGTCTCTGCAAGCCAATTGGAGACTTGATACACGCCCTCCCCATATAAACCTACCGGATCAAAGTCACCTGCAATATTATAAACAGGAATAGAGGAAGGGACCTTCTCTGCCCATTCCGTACCAATAATTGTTTCCATCATTTGAACAAAGAAATAGAGGGAGCGAATATTTGGTGTTGAAGTAAAATTGTTAAACGGATCATTCGCATGGTCTGTCACAACGTCAGGGTCGCCACTTATCCAGTCATTTGGACTATTTGGGTTCTCTATCCGCTCTGTCATCCAGCCAAATAAGCTTTCAAGATAACTATCTTCGACAACTTCACCATCCCCCTCATCGATACGCTTTTTCATTTCTTCAGATATCTCTTTTAAATTCGGGAAAACACCAGATGTTCCACATAAAATAAGTCCAGAGATTCCTTCCCCATATTTGGTTGCATATCCTCTTACAATCATGGAGCCCATACTATGTCCGAACATGAAATATGGAAGTCCGTCATACTCTTTCTGAACAATTTCTCGTAATTTGTGCTCATCTTCTGCCATCGTCATGTAGCCCTTATCGCCCCAGTCATTCCAATTGCCTGAATCATACGCCGTTTTCCCGTGGCCAACATGATCATCTGCTGCAACTATAAAACCCGCTTCATTAAGCACAAGAATCATATGTAAATACCTGCGCGAATGTTCACCAAAACCATGGACAATCTGGACAATTCCTCTCGGCTTACGAATTGGCGTGTAAATCCATGCTTTTATAGTGTCCTTTTCATTAAATGATTTAAACTGGACTTCTTGTATCGCCATGATAGATACCCTCCTATGATCAGAGTTTGATAGATAATGGTCTTTTCTAGATGTATCGGTTCTCTCTGAACCAATCATTTTACCGAAATGATATACTTATTTGGAATCGATGTCAAAGTAAACTCAAGAAGGAAGCTGTGAAAGTTCATCCAATCGTTTAGCCAGTCTTTCACCACTTATACCAGAATGATTTAATTTTTAATATAATCTTCACACAACTTCAAGTAAAGTTTACCTATATTACTTTGCATCATAATCTCCTTTCCATGTGAATTCCACTCTACCGTATTTCGTGCTTTTTAAATTTAAAAAAACAGCATAAATGCCCCCGACAAGCAATTATCCCCTTAAAGAAACATCACTATATTATCCATATTAGCCACTTTAGATTTTGATAACAAATAATTGAAAACCTTTAACAGGATAAACCAAAATTTTTCGGAAATTCTATTCATAAGGAGGTGTTTTACGTGGCAAAGAAAAATCTCAGTCAGTTTAAAGGACGTGTAATGAAGGAAGCTGGATATGACGTAGATCTTAATAATCCAGAATCGATAAAATACGAAGTTGCTGAAGAACAAGGCGTACCTTTACAAAAAGGAAATAACGGACATCTTACCTCTGAGCAAGCAGGAAAAGTTGGCGGACCAATCGGTGGCAATATGGTTAAAGAAATGGTTAAAATGGCAAAAGAGCAGATTGCAAACAAATAATTAAGACTCTCCTGCTGGTTTTAACACATGAACCAGCAGGATTAGCTTTTTTTATTGTCCTTGTTGATTCTTTTTCCGAACTTGTTCAGCGTTTGTATTGCTATAAATTTCAGTTCCATGGCCACCAGTAGTCCTTGCAATATACTCTTTTGCTTCGTTATATGACATACCAGAATTTTCATTTGCCCGTTTTACTTCTTCAATATTGGTACCGGATGCTGTATATTTTGTATTATTTTCCATAAAGTCACCTCGCTTTTTTCGGTGAACTTAGTTTTTGCGGAGATGTTTTATTTATAAAGGAAACATTTACCTATAACCATTGACTGAGAATGGGTATAAATCGATTTTAGTATTATCTAAAAAAGCCGCATGAATTGGTTGTTATCCCATTTCATGCGGTTTATCATTTTTTAAATGAAGACCTCTTCAAAAACCTCACCATTCAACGGACGAATTCCCTCATATTTCCCTTTCTCAATCATATAAATATTCTTATTCCAAGCCAATTGGTAGGGATATGAGCCTTTCCGAGTTTCATCTCCTTAATGGAAGGGAAACCAGATATTTAACAAGCAATACTTATTGATGAAACAGCCAACCAAACAAGTATGATGCAGGTGAATCGTTACACGTGAATCAGCCTGCTCCATTATTCAAAAAAGGAAGGGATATACGTTGAACAATTATCTTTACGGAAACACACCAACTTTTCTCGGAGCAAAGAATCTTTCTTCTTCTCTCGATTCATTAGGAGACATTGATGCTATTGTATACGGAGTTCCATGGGAGGGTGCAGTTACATGGGGCGATTACACAGGATGTGAACTTGGACCGAAAGTAATACGGCTGACATCTGCAAGGTACAGTGGCTACTTGCCGGAGCTCGACCATATTGACGTATTCGAACATATCAAGCTTGGGGATGTTGGTGATGTAGATGTTGTTCCCGCTGATGTGGAAGAAACGATGCAACGAATTACAAATTTCTCGGGTAAGCTTTGGGAGAGCGGGAAATTTCTAATCGGTCTCGGTGGAGATCATGGCATCACTTACCCCATCTTAAGGGCACTTACAGAACAAGGAAAGAAAGTCGGCATCATTCATCTGGATGCACACTTCGACAACCTTCCTTCCCATCAAGGTGATCAGTATGCGCGTTGCAGTCCTTTTGCCCGTTTATATGAACAGGAAGGTGTACGTAATGAAAGTATTATTCACACAGGTATTCATGGACCGAGAAATCAGCCTGAAGCAGGTCGGAATGCCCGCAATGCAGGTGCTGTTACGGTAACAATCAACGATATCCGAAAGCATCATGATTTATCGGAGCTTGCCCGTGAACTTCATGCCCAAGCGAAGGAAGATGTGGACTGTGTGTACTTGAGCATTTGCAGTGATGTTTTAGATTTTGCTTTTAATCCCGGCGGTCCTGTTGATGGAAATGGACTTACTTCTTTTGAACTTGTAACACTCGTCCACGAAATCTGCAAGCAAGGCGTCATTGGCATGGACTTTGTGGAAGTATATCCGCAGCAGGACGCAAATCAAAATTCTGCCCACTTTGTTTCTACAGTTATTTTATATGCGCTCGCGGGTTTGATTAATAGCAAATAGTGATATTGGCAGTTCAGCACAAGTATAAACAAGGATACTTGTGCTGTTTTTAAATATAGACGCCCCAGTGAGAAGAGCTAAATAATATTTGCTGGGGTCGAAAAGTAACAGAACCGAAGATGAAATGAAGGTGGAGGAGAAAAAATATGGCAATACCTAATAGAATAAGTAACTCTGATTCAGGGAAAAGAACATGGAAAGATAGATTGAATATCATTGGGCCAGGGGCAATTGTCACTGCTTCCTTTATTGGTCCTGGCACCGTAACAACTGCGACACGAGCAGGAGCATCATTTGGCTTCGCATTGTTGTGGGCGATCGTTTTTTCCATTATCGCAACAATTGTGCTTCAGGAAATGACAGGAAGGCTCGGAATCATTACGCGGAAAGGGCTTGGGGATGCGGTCCGCGAACAATTCATAAATCCAATATTGAAATACGGCTCCATGTGGCTTGTGATTATTGCTATCAGTGTTGGCTGTGCCGCTTATATGGCGGGTGATCTGCTCGGCACATCACTAGGCATTTCCACTATTACCGGAATACCGACGAATGTACTTGGACCGATTGTAGGAGTCATTATTTTATTTCTCGGCCTTTCCGGCAGTTATAAACTGATAGAAAAATTGATGATTTTCCTCATCGTCATCATGTCTATTACATTTATTACGACCATGTTTATGACACAGCCGGCTATTGGAGAATTATTCAAGGGAACTTTTATCCCAAACATCCCTCTCGGTTCCATCATTATGATTATCGCATTAATCGGTACAACTGTCGTCCCTTACAACCTTTTTCTTCATGCTTCAAATGTGCAGGAACGCTGGAACAAGCCGTCTGATTTAAAAGATTCGCGATGGGACACGATCATATCCATTTGTGTGGGAGGATTGATTACTGCAGCGGTACTGATTACAGCTGGTGCGACGATCAAAGGTATGGAAATACAAAGTGGCGCTGACTTGTCACTTCAGCTCGAACCAATCATGGGAGAGTGGGCACTGATTTTCATCAGTATCGGTTTATTTGCAGCTGGCTTATCTTCTGCGCTTGCCGCTCCACTTGGTGCAGCGATGACAGTAAGCAGTGTCTTAAAATGGGGCAACAATATGAAAGACAAACGCTTTAAAATCGTGTTTGTCATCATTATATCAATTGGGATCATCGGCTCGGCCCTTGAATTTAATCCTCTGAGCGTTCTGCTATTCGCACAAGCCTTGAATGGTATCCTGCTCCCTGTGATTGCAATTACGCTCCTTGTTATCATGAATAACAAAAAGCGTCTCGGCAACTATACAAACTCTTTAAAGGCTAATATTATCGGCGGAATAGTAGCACTGATTTGTACCGGACTTGGTACCTACAGTTTGGTTGATGCTATCCTAACTTTTCTTAATTAAAGGAACGGATTTCGTTCTTTTGTTTAAAGACATTTCCTTCCTCCAAACAGACAAAAGCATAAAGCTATATTATAATGGGAGGATGACTATACAAAGATATCATCAGGGGGAAAAAGATTAATGAAGAAAATTATCGTAGCATTATGTGCCATCGCACTAGTATTTTCACCAATTGGAGATGTTGTTTTCCAAGATCAGGACACAACGGTGGAGGCGAAACGTTATAAATCCGGGAAAAAGTCATTTAACCCAGGAAATAGCGGCATCAACTCTAACAACAATAATTCCTTCTTCCAAAATAATAAAAAAGATTCTAAAGTGAACAAATCCACGACAAAACAAAATACGGACAATAAAGGCGGCATGATGTCAGGTGGTCTAATGAAGGGCCTCATGCTCGGTGGGCTTGCTGGATTATTATTCGGTGGGCTGCTTGGTAACATGGGTATCTTTGGATCTATTCTAGGCTTGTTAATCAACGGGCTCGCAATTATTTTCTTGATCTCAGTGGCAGTAAAAATTTATCACTTTTTCAAAAGGAAAAGAAAAGAGGAAGCTAATGTATGGAGAAATTAGTCCTTCCTGAACAAGATATTATTAACGCAATTTGCGTTTATGTTTCTCGGAAAAAACACATAAAACCAGAAGAAGTCGAAGTAGAATTAATGTATGACGATGATACTGGCTTTTCTGCAGAATCATTCTGGAATGGTAGGAAACAAGTACTCGTAATGTCAAACATTATCGAAGCACTACGGTTATGGCTAGATGAATTTCTTAATGAGGATCCTTTCGCAGGGATTAAACTGGAATTAGATGATGAGACTGGGATTATTGCATACGTTGGGTAAGCTGTAAAATTGGAAGACACCCCCTCACCACCCACCGGAAGTCACCAAATGGAATCCAACAAACGTCGCGTTACTTGCCGTATGAAAAAGCGAGGCATGCATTGGTATCCAAGAGGTATAGAGGTGATTCAATCGGTGTATACAAACCTCATTCATCCGCGATTGGGAAGCTAGCCAAAAGTTTTAGATAACCATCCTCGCATTTTAAGTTACGTTCTTGATATTAGAACGTAACTTTAAAATGACCGGGAACCAAGCGAAGACATTCGCGCGGTAGCTGAAAAAGCGTACAAAAATAGAATGTCTGAAACACTAGGGTGAAAAGGGTACTGAGAAAGGCTTGGCACAAACTCATTCGATTAATATTTGATACTGAGTTTATTGTTTATGCAACACTAATGGCTTTATACTTGTTAACCTCACAATTTACTTTATCCAGTTTTTATTCCGGAATTTCATGTTATAATTCAAATAAATGATTAATTAATCTCTGGTTCTCTCGTCGGGGCGCCGAATCCTGTCTCTAAATAATCAAAGTCGCACCCCTTTTTTAATAAGCTTCTTCGGTAGGGAGCATTCCCCACTCTGGCATTCCAGATCCGCCCTTTGGTCCAGCATTTCGTAAAACAATAATATGATCTTCCGTTACATCAACGATAGGATCATATGTTGATTTTCGACTTTATTTTGGGAAGTTAAAAATAAACGACAAGTAAGACTCTCTGGGATAAATTATTGAATCATAACCTACTCTATATGTGTTAATGTTTCTTCATTATTTTCTATTTGTTTAATCACATTAACTATTACATCTAATGCTTCATTCAATTGTTTATCATTAATGATTAATGGTGGAAGTAAACGGATTATATTACCACGAGATCCTGCGGTAATCACAATCACCCCGTTTTCGTGACATTTTCGAACGACATTCTTCACTAATTCCGGGTAGGGTTCTTTTGTCTCCAAATCTTTTACAAACTCTATACCAATCATCGCCCCTAGTCCCCGCACTTCACCAACAAATTTTGATGGGAATGTTAGTTTAGAACGAATTTTATTTCCTATTTCTTGAGCTCTATCCATCAAATTGTTATTCTCAATATCCTCAATTACTTTAAGTCCAGCAACACAACCTAAAGGGGTCCCACCCAATGTTGTACCTAACTCCTTTTTCTCCGGAGCATCCATTATCTCCGCATTACCTGTCACCGCAGATAAAGGTATTCCAGCACCAATCGATTTTCCCATTACTGTAATATCTGCAGCTACTCCAAAATGCTCCATTGCAAAGAACTTACCTGTACGTGCAAATCCGGTCTGCACTTCATCAGCTATAAATACGATTCCATGTTGCGTACACAATTTTCGTATGCCTTCAAAAAACTCTCTATTAGGGACAACAATCCCCCCATCCCCTTGGACAGGTTCTATTATAATAGCTGCAATTTCCGAGGGATCCACTGTCATTTGAAACAGATTGTCAATAGCTTCTAATAATTCTATTGTTGTCCGAGTATCCCGGTAAGGATATGGGTAGGGTAAATGATATACTTCCGTCGCCATTGTACCAAATCCTTTTTTAAATCCCTTTACCTTACTTGTCATGGACATGGTCATAAAGGTTCTTCCATGAAACCCTCTTTCAAATGAAATGACCCCTGAACGTTTTGTATATCTCCGTGCAATTTTTATAGCATTTTCATTCGCTTCTGCACCACTATTAAATAAAACGGTTTTTTTTGAGAAATTACCGGGAACTAAGTGATTAAGCTTTTCTGCAAGCTGAATATAGGAATCATACAAAACGACGGGAAATACCGGATTTATATAATGATCCAATTGTCTCTTTAGTGCATCCACTACTGCTTTAGGGGTGTGTCCGGCATTTAAACTTCCAATACCTCCCGCAAGATCAATTAAACAGTTCCCATCTATATCCATTACCATAGCTCCATCAGCTTCAGCAATTCCTATGGATAAATTTGTTGCTAAACCTCTCGCAACAGAATCTTCACGCTTCTTTAATAATTCTTTTGACCTTGGTCCTGGAATTTCTGTTTTTAATTCTATATAACCCATTACTATCCCCCCACATGTTATTT